>DASVTM010000420.1:0-3787 GCA_036387575.1 Brevundimonas sp. | reverse complement strand
GGTCTGCAGCGACAGGCGGGGCTCGTCGTCTTCCTGGCGCGCCAGGATCTGGCCGGCGACGACCGTGTCGCCTTCCTGGACAAGGACTTCACGGACGATGCCGCCGCGACGGGCCGCGATCTGGATGATGCCGCCCTCGATATCGACCTTGCCATTGGCGATGGCTGCATAGGGGCTGACCACCTTGGTCGCCTCAGCCTTCTCCAGCTCGGCCTTTTTGGCCTTCGAGGCGTTGCCGAACACCGTGAAACCGACGCCGAGCACAATGATCAGCAGGATGCCGATCCAGAGCCATTTGTTTTTCAGAAATGCGGGCATGAGGATGGTCCTGAGAGCGGTCAGTGAGACGCGAGCGTGGCGTCGGGATTGGGGATGCGGCGTTCGTCCGAGACGATGATCCCGTCCTCGATCTTGATGACCCGGTCAGCCCAGGCCTCCAGACGTGGATCGTGGGTCACGCAGATAACGGCGGCGCCGTGTTCGGTGGCGGCGCGGCGCAGCAGGCGGATGACCACCTGACCGTTTTCGCCGTCGAGAGCGGACGTCGGTTCATCGGCGAACAGGATCTTGGGGTCCTTGGCCAGGGCGCGAGCGATAGCGACCCGCTGCTTCTCACCGCCCGACAGGATGGCGGGACGTTGATGCAGGCGATGCGCCAGACCGACTTCGGTCAGGGCCTCGGTGGCGCGCTTCTTCGCCTGACCCGACGTCATGCCCTGAAACTTCAGCACGATCTCGACCTGCTGAAGAGCAGTCAGGGCCGGGAACAGGTTGAAGCCCTGGAAAATGAAGCCGCAATGGGCGAGGCGGAACTTGTCGATCTTGCCGAGCGACAGCTTCCACATGTCGTCGACGTCAAGCGCATCGACGCGACCGGCCTCGGGACGCAACAGGCCCGACAGCGCCGCAATCAGCGTCGACTTGCCCGAACCGGACGGTCCCATCACCATGGTCAGATCGCCGTGGCGCGCGTCGAAATCGACGCCTTTGAGCACCTCGACGAAACTTTTTCCGGACTTGAAGCGCTTGACCAGACCCTTGGCTTCGATGGCGAAGTCGCCATGCTTGCCGTGGACCTTCGTGTGCTGTGAGAAATCGGTCATCGCAGCAGGTCCGCCGGTTGGCTGTTCTTGAGGATGCCGAGCGACAGCAGGCCAGACACCATGGCAATGAGGATCAGCCCGCCGCCGACGACGACCAGAAGCATGGGCGGCAGGGCGATAATGACAGCATTGGCTGCCGCCAGCAGCGAGACGAGCCATGTCAGGCCGATGGCCGCGACCACACCGACGCAGCCGACCCAGAAGCTGAGCTCGACGACGATCCGGTTGAGCGAACCCATGCCGACACCGAGGGCGCGCAGCGAGGCGAACTCCTTGATGTTTGCCATGATAGCCCCGCGCAGGGTCTGCCAGGTGATGGCCACGCCGATGATGATACCAAGCACGACGCAGCCACCGATGATGATAACGAGGATGCCTTCCTCGAACATCGCGCCGGCGTTGGCGTCAGCCAATTCCTGACGCGTCCAGGCCTTCCACTGACCGTTGCCCATGGCGTTGAGTTGGGCGGCCACAATGCCGGCCTTCAGCGGATCGCGAAGCTTGATCATCAGAGGCCCCACCCGCGCACCGGTGTCGGCCTGACCCAGCATCCGCAAGGTGTCGCGCGACATGACGATCGAAGGCTGCATCATGTTTGGATAACCGCGGGTCACAGCGGCGACGGTCACGGTCTGACCGTTGTACAGGGCTTTGTCGCCGAGCTTGACGTCAAGCGTGGTCAGCGCCGTCTCATCCACAGCGACTGTGTAAGGCTGACGCAGGGCATCCACGAGCTCCTGCGAATAGTCGGTGGGGATGGTCACAGCCCCCGGTGTCGTGTCGACGATGCTGACCTGAACGTATTTCTGGCGGGCGGCGCCCTGTTTGGCCTTGTCCGCCTGAGACATCGTCGGATCCACGTCCTTGATGTTCTGAAAGGCGCCTTGAGACCCGTCGAGAGGCTTAACCTCGACGACCTCGGGATGGTTATAGGCGAGGGGAATGAACCGGCGCGGCACGCCCGAAGGACCGCCCATAAGGCTCTTGGCGCCCGGTTGCATGATGATGATGTCGGCGCTGGAGCGCTCGATGGTCGCGGTGAAGCCCTTGCCGATGCCGATAAAGACGCCGGTCATGGCCAGAACCAGAAGGCCGGACAGGGCGAGCGCCATGACGGCGGCCATATAGCGCCGCCACTCAAACAGCAGCGTGGACAGTGCGAGCGACATGAAAGCGTTTCAACCCCGAGTGTTGGCGTTATCTGAGGCCGTCGACGATCAAGGCCAAGTTAAATCGGGGTAAGGCTTTGGCACTGCGGCGTTGCAGCAACACGGACGGCATGGACGGCGAGTGACGTTCGGATTAGCAAGCCGCCAGTCCTTTCGGAGATCGCCTGTATGTCCCTTCGTTTTACTGCTTCACTTGCAGCGCTCGGCATGGCCGCCGCCGTCCTGTCCGCCGCCTCCACCCCCGCCCGTGCCGATGAAGGCATGTGGACGTTCGACAACTTCCCCATCAAGACCGTGAACGACAAATACGGCACCCGGATCGATCAGGCGTGGCTTGATCACGTGCGCGGTTCCGCTGTCCGCATCAACGGCTGTTCGGCGTCGCTGGTCTCGGGCGAAGGCCTGATCCTGACCAACTGGCACTGCGTCGTAGGCTGCGCACAGGAGCTTTCGTCGGCTGAGCACGACTACGTCAAGAACGGCTTCCTCACCGCCAACCGCGAAGAAGAGAAGGAATGCCCCGGCGAGACAGCCGAGATCCTGTCCGACATCGTCGACGTCACCGACCGCGTGCTCGGCTCGGGCGCAGGCCTCGAAGGCGCGGCCTTCGTTCAGGCCCGCGGCGCCGAGACGACGAAGATCGAGGACGAGAACTGCACCGATAAGCAGACCCAGACCTGTCAGGTGATCAGCTTCTATCGCGGGGGACGCTACGCCCTCTATAAGTTCCGCAAATACGAAGACGTCCGGCTGGTGTTCGCGCCTGAAAATCAGGCCGCCTTCTTCGGTGGGGATCCCGACAACTTCAACTTCCCGCGCTATGCGCTCGATAGCGGTTTCCTGCGCATCTACGAGGACGGCAAGCCGGTCGCGACGCCGACCCACCTGACGTGGAACGCCAATCCACCCAAGGAAGGCGACGTGACCTTCGTCGCCGGCAACCCCGGCTCGACCTCGCGCCTGCTGACGATCTCGCAGTTGGAACGTCTGCGCGATCAGGTGAACCCGATCACCCTGATTCAGGCCTCGGAACTGCGTGGCCGGATTCAGGAATATGCCAACACCTCGGAAGAGGCCAAGCGCATCTCGTTCGACCCGCTGTTCGGTCTCGAGAACAGCTTCAAGGTTTACTACGGTCAGGAAGCCGCCCTGACCGATCCGACATTCATGGGCAAGAAGCGCGAGGAAGAAGCCGACCTGCGGGCCAAGGTCGCCGCCGATCCCGCCATCGCCGCCCGCATCGGCGATCCTTGGGGTGATCTGGAGAAGGTCCAGACGGCCGCTCGCGACCTGTACCTGCCCTATCGCCAGCTCGAAGCCAGCGCCGGCGGTGGATCGACGCTCTATAGCTACGCCAAGTCGATCGTCCGCGCCGCCAAGGAACGCGCCAAGCCGGTCGCCGAACGCCGCGCCGGCTATACGGACGCCGCTTTGGCCCAGATGAGCCGCCGTCTGGCCGAGGTGACCCCGATCGATCAAGGGATGGAAGAGCTTTACCTGACCCACTGGATGCTG
>DASVTM010000419.1:0-5261 GCA_036387575.1 Brevundimonas sp. | reverse complement strand
GTCGACGCCGCCCGACAGGCCGCAGATGACCTTGGCCGAGCCGACCTGGGCGCGGATTTGGGCGATCTTCTCGTCGCGATAGGCGGCCATGGTCCAGTCGCCGGTCAGGCCCGCGATGCCATGGGTGAAATTCTTCAGGATCGTCGCGCCGCGCGGGGTGTGCATCACCTCGGGGTGGAACTGTACGCCATAGAAGCGACGCGTCTCGTCGGCGATCACGGCGTAGGGCGAGCCGGGCGAGGTGGCCACGACGTCGAAGCCTTCGGGGATGGCGACGATCTTGTCGCCGTGGCTCATCCAGACGCTTTCTGTCTCACCGACCACAGCCAGATCGGCCAGCAGGGGCGAGGTCTTCTCGACGGTGATGCCGGCGCGGCCGAACTCACGGTGCAGGCCGCCTTCGACCCTGCCGCCGAGCTGTTCGCACATCGTCATCTCGCCATAGCAGATGCCCAGCACCGGCACGCCCGCCTCGAACACGGCTTGCGGCGCGCGGGGGCTGCCTTCCTCGTGCACGCTCTCGGGCCCACCCGACAGGATGATCGCCGCCGGGCTCATGGCCGCCAGCGCCGCCGCCGCCTTGGTGTAGGGATGGATCTCGCAATAGACGTTGGCCTCGCGCAGACGTCGCGCGATCAACTGCGTCACCTGACTGCCGAAATCGACGATCAGAACCTTCTGGTGGTTGAGCTTGGGGTCCAGAGCCTTCGGGTCAGTGTGGGAAGGGGTCGTCATGACGGCTCCTGTTTGGCGTCGGGAAGGTCGGCGGTCAGCCGGGTCAGTTCGTTGGCCAGCAGGTCCAGCGCTTCGGCCAGACCTTCGTCGATCACGGCGAGTGTGCCGGTCCAGTCCTCGAGCACGGTCAGGTCAGCCTTGCCGTCCGAAATGCCGCGCAGCCCGATGACGGGCAGGCCGAAGCGGGCGGCAGCGCGCACCACGGCATAGGTCTCCATATCGACCATGTCGGCGTCGATGGCGTCATAGGACTCGCCCGAGACCACGCTGCCGCCGGTGGCGAGGCGGGCATAGGGCTGGCCCTGCGGACCGCTGGCCAAGGTCAGGCTGGCGGGCTCGCCGAGGAAAGGCGTCACGCCCGGCGCGAAGCCGAGCACGGTTGCGTCCATGTCGCGATAGGCGACCTCGTCCACCCAGTAGATGCGGCCATGGTCCAGTGTCTGCGATCCTGCCGAACCCAGCGAGATGACCAGATCGGGCAGGCCGTCCGCATGGGCCAGTTCCGCCAGCGCGGCAGTCGTGGCGATCGCCGCCTCGACCGGGCCGACGCCGGTGATCAAAGGCTTGATCCGGGACCTGAGCGCCGGGCCGTATTCAGCCTCGGCGGCCATCACGCACAGGGCGGTGATCGGCCCGAACTTGACGAATTCGAAGTCGCCCCCGCTCACGCCTGCCGCTCATAGACGGCGACGAAGAAGCCGTCGGTGCCTGAGGTCGCGGGCGACAGTCGCAGGCGGTGACCGCCCGCAGCGAGGCTGGCCAGCTTGCCACGACCGGCCGAGGTGAAGTTGGCGGTGTTGACGGCGTCCGCGATCGCCACCGGCATGAAGGACGGGTGATCCTCCTCGAAGGCGTCGAGCGTGGACTCGTTCTCGCCGCGCAGCATCGAGCAGGTGACATAGACCAGACGACCGCCCGGCTTCACCAGCTTGGCCGCGCGGGCGACGATGCCCATCTGCAGCGTGTGCATCCGGTCGACGTCTTCGGGCTTCAGCCGCCAGGCGTCTTCGGGACGACGACGCCATGCGCCGGAGCCCGTGCAGGGCGCATCGACGAACACGACGTCGGCCTGCTGGATCATGTCCTCGACACCGCCGCCGTTGGGGCCAAGCTGATGCAGTTCGGCCGAGGCGCCGGCGCGTTGCAGGCGCGGCTTGATGTTGTCGAGACGCTTCTGGACCACGTCATAGGCGACAAGCTGGCCTTCGGTCTGCTGCGGGGCTGCGGCTTTCTTGGCGACAGGCGCATCGACCCAGCCGGTCGGCGTCCAGACCTTGGCGGCCTCTTCGGACTCGACCACGCGGCCCGTCGAAACGGCAGCCATCTGCATCGCCAGACCGAGGGTCTTGCCCCCGCCACCGGCGCAGTAATCGACGACCGTCATGCCCGGCGCGACATTGGCCAGCCAGCAGGTGATCTGGCTGCCCTCGTCCTGAATTTCCACCCGGCCCTGCTTGAACACGGCCATGGCCTGGATGTCCGGCGCGGGCTCGGCGTTGAGGCGCAGACCCCAGGCGGACCAGGGCGTGCGTTGTGGCTTCAGACCGGCTGCACGGAGTTCGGCCTCGACCTCGGCGACCGTCGCCTTGGCGGAGTTGACGCGCAGATCGATCGGCGCGCGAGGCACCATCAGGGCCTCGACCTCGACCGCCCAGTTGTCGCCGAACGTGGACTTGAAGTCCTCCAGCACGAACTCTGGCAGACCGGCCGCGACCGGCTCCGGCTGTTCGTCGGTCGGGACTGTGAGCCGCGAGCGCTCCTGCTTGGACAAGGGCTTGGGACCGTAGCCTTGACCGCTGTGCAGCGCTTCGATCTGTTCGAGCGACAGGCCGTCGAGCAGGCTCAGCGAGCCGATGACCAGCGCGCGACCGTCTTCACGACCACCCATGGCCGCGACCAGCCGTCCACGCGCCCGCAGCACGAGATAGACGCGGTCGGCGACGGCGCGGCGATCCTTGGACCCCGCGTAACGGTTTTCGGAGGCCCAGGTCTTCAACACAGTCTCGGCGGGCAGACGGCCCTGAGCGATGCTGTCGAGGACGGAGGCGGCGGAGGCGAGGCGTGCGGCTGGGGTCACTTAAGCTTTCAGATGAACAGGGCGGCGATGATCATCAGCAAGCCGACGAGCGATGCGAGGAAGGCCAGGCTGCGAACGCCGGTTACGCCAAAGGCGTACAGCGGCACATAGACAACGCGGGACCAGAAATAGAGCGTAGCGCCCCAGTACGTCAGAAATCCGTCCTCGCCCGCGACATGGGCGATGAGGACGGCGCCGATGAAAAGCGGCAGGGTCTCATAGAGGTTGGACTGGGCCCGTTCGAGGCGACCGGTCACCGGTGACACCGGCGGCATGGCCTCATCGCGCGGACCTGCATTCCACTTCGACCCGAACTGAAGCGTCCGACCCGTCGCAGGCAGGAAGATCTGCACCACCGCCAGGATCAGCGTCAGGGCCAGATAAGTCAGTTCGGGCGTCATGGTCGTCATCCTCAGCCCTGCCGATAGTTCGGCGCTTCGCGGGTGATCATCACGTCGTGGACGTGGCTCTCACGCAGGCCGGCTCCGGTGATGCGCACGAAGCGGGCGCGTTCCTGGAACTCGGCGATCGTCGGGGCGCCGACATAGCCCATGGCGGCGCGAAGACCGCCGACCATCTGGTGCAGCACCGGACTGATCGGCCCCTTGTACGGCGTCTGGCCCTCGATGCCTTCGGGCACCAGCTTCTGCGTGTCCTCGACTTCCTTCTGGAAGTAGCGGTCCGCAGAGCCTGCGCCCATGGCCCCGACCGAGCCCATGCCGCGGTACGACTTGTACGAACGGCCCTGGTACAGGAACACCTCGCCGGGCGACTCATCCGTGCCCGCGAACATCGAGCCCATCATGGCGACTGAGGCCCCGGCCGCGATGGCCTTGGCCAGATCGCCCGAGTACTTGATCCCGCCATCGGCGATGACCGGCGTACCCGAGTCCTTGGCGGCGCGAACCGCATCGATGATCGCGGTCAGTTGCGGCACGCCCACGCCCGCGACGATGCGGGTGGTGCAGATGCTGCCCGGGCCGATCCCGACCTTCACCGCGTCGGCGCCCGCGTCGATCAGGGCTTTGGCGGCGTCATAGGTGGCGATGTTGCCGGCGATGATCTGGAGGCGGTTGTTCTCGCGCTTGATGCGCTCGACCACCCGCGAAACCTGCGCCGAGTGACCGTGGGCGGTATCGATGACCACCACGTCACAGCCTGCGTCGGCCAGAGCCATGGCCCGCTCGAACCCGGCGTCGCCGACGGTCGAGGCGGCGCCCACCAGCAGACGACCTTGATCGTCCTTGGCGGCGTGGGGATGCGCCTGAGCCTTCTCGATGTCCTTCATCGTGATCAGGCCGGTGGCGCGATAATCCTCGTCGACGACGATGACGCGTTCGATCTTGCGATCCCGCAGCAGCGCCCTCGCCTCGTCCCGCCCGGCGCCTTCGCGCACGGTGATCAGGTCGCCGCGCGTCATCAACTCGCCCGCCTTGCGGTTCGGATCGGTGTCGAAACGCATGTCGCGGTTGGTCAGGATGCCGACCAGCTTGCCCGAAACCGGATCGATGACCGGAAAGCCGCTGATCTTCTTGCGGGCGACGATGGCGCGAATTTCGCCGAGCGTCGTCTCCGGCGTGATGGTCACCGGATTGATGACCATGCCGCTTTCGTAGCGTTTGACCTCGCGGACCTGATCGGCCTGCTCTTCGACCGTCATGTTGCGGTGAAGCACGCCCAGACCACCGGCCTGAGCCATGGCGATCGCCAGGCGGCTTTCGGTCACAGTGTCCATCGCCGACGAGGTCAGCGGGATGTTCAATCGTATTTCGCGTGTCAGTCGCGTCGAGACATCTGCTTCCGCAGGCATGGTCTCGGACGGGCCGGGTTCAAGCAAAACATCGTCGAAGGTAAGGCCTTCGCGAATCTCCATGGGAGTCTCCGTTTTGCGGGCCGCCTATCCTCTTTCGCGATTGCGAAGTCAAGCTTCGCGCACTGGCAGATCATCATTCGTCACAGAGTTTCATTGACCCTTGCAACTTATGCACACCGGCCTGATTTAAGATTTCATGGTCAAGCAGATCGCCCTCTCCATCCGCCGCCTCGCGCTGAAGATCGCCAGCTATGGGCTGATGCACCTCGTCGTGGCGATACTGGTGGCCTTCGCCATCACGCGCGACTGGCGGCTGGCGCTTGCGGTTGGCGTGGTCGAACCCTTGTTCCAGACGGTGGCCTATACGATCCACGATCGGGTCTGGCACCGTATCGAACAACGCGGCGTCCTGAGTCTGCCAGAGGAGACCGTTGAGGCGGTCGGCGCGCGACTGGACGTCATGAATGCGGAAGAGCAGACGCGGTCACACGGTCATGCCGGACACGGGCATGCCGGACACGGGCATGCCGGACACAGCCACGCCCTGCCCCGCTCTTTCGGCAAGGTAGCTCTGAAGACGGTCACCTACGGCCTGATGCATTTCACCGTCGCCGTCAGTGTCGCCTACGCCCTGAC
>DASVTM010000418.1:0-5990 GCA_036387575.1 Brevundimonas sp. | reverse complement strand
CGCGATGCCTGTTCGGTATTGAGGATTTCCAGACCGTTGGCGCGTGCGGTGGCTGTGTCCAGGCGCGACGACAAGGCGGCGATCTCCGCGCGTGCAGTCTCGGTCTGGTTTTCCAGCGCCCGCGTATTCCGGGCCGTCTCGCTTTGCTCGGAAGCCGCGCGAGCCCGCTCAGTGGCGAGCTGCCCCTCGCTGGCGGCCGCTGCGCGAGCCAGCGACGCGACCTCGGCCGAGACCTCATCCGTGCGGCGTCGCAGGACGGTGTTTTCTTCCAGCACCAGAGCATGGTCGCGCTGGATCTGGGTGCGGGCGCTCTCGGACTCCGTCCGTCGGCTCTCAGCCTGTTTGAGCTGGGTGCGCAGCGAGTCCTGATCCTGTTCAAGCTCCCGAATCCGCTGCCCCGAAGCGCGTTCGGCGATCTCGAGCGCCTCGACGCGGCTTGCGCTGAGCGAAAGGTCGCTGCGCAACCGGTCGGTTTCGACACGAGCATCCTGCAAAGCCGCGCCTTGCTCGCCGTTGCGCGCAGCCAGGTCGTCGGCGCGGGCCTCGGTCTCGGCCAATGCAATAGCCAGTCGGCGCGTCTCGGCGCTGGCTATGTCAAGTCGTCCAGCGTTTTCGGCATGGGCGGCGCGAAGGTTGACGAGTTCGACGTGATTGTCACGACGCGAGCGGAACTCCGCTTCCAACGGGTCGCGCAGTTGTACTAGCAGGCTTTCGAACGTGCCGAAATGCTGGGCCATATCCGACAGTTGATCGAGACTGTCCTGAATCGTTTCAAACCGTTCGCCGATCACGCCGGCGGCGTCCGGTCCCATTGCTGCCTCAACTGGCGCCGAAGGCTTGGGAGCCCGGTCACCCTTGCCATTCCTGGACAAAACCCGGTCGATCCTGGACAGCATCATGGTCGCACTCCGATTGGCGGACGCACGCGGGAAGCTGCCTACTGCGGCAACGTGTCGAATCAGACCCCCGGCGTCCCCTTCAACGAAATGTTAACGAGCACAGTCAGTTGAGTCGATACAGGTAACCCTGATCGGCGGGGGATAACCCTCAGGACGGACCAATCCGCTCGGTGCCGAAAGATCGATCAAAACCGGTACTGCCAGCACCGGAGCTCACTACCGTCCCGGCGCCGTCAACCGGCGTACTTCGCCATGTCTTCGTCGGAGATTTCCTCGTTCGAATAGACCGACGAGACGTCATCCTCGGCGTCCAGCGCGTCCAGCAGTCGCATCAGGGTGCCGACATGCTCCCCCGTGACTGGCACTTCGGTCTGGGGCTTCCAGACGATGGCCGTGGATTTGGCGTCGCCGAGGATCTTTGACATGGCCTCGGCCACCTCGTTCAGGTCCTCGAAGGCGGTCCAGATGATGTGGCCCGGAGCGTCCTCATAGATGTCCGGCTTGACCAGATCGCTCTCGACGTCCTGTGCGCCGGCCTCGATAGCGGCCTCCATGACGGCGTCTTCGGTGCCGGCCTCGGCCTTGTAGATGATCTGACCGACCTTATCCCACATGAAGGCGACCGAGTTCATCTCGCCCAGTGCGCCGCCGTTCTTCTTGAACGCCGTGCCGATGTTGGAGTTGGCGCGATTGCGGTTGTCCGTCAGGGCCTCGACGATGATGCCGACACCACCCGGGCCCCGGCCCTCGTAGCGGACCTCCTCCAACGTATCGACGTCGCCGCCGGCGGCCTTGTTGATCGCCCGCTGGATCACGTCCTTGGGCAGGCTTTCGGCCTTGGCGTTGTTGACGGCCAGACGAAGACGGGGGTTCAGCGCCACGTCGGGCATGCCCGCCTTGGCGGCCACGGTGATGTCGCGCGACAGTTTGGAGAACAGTTTGGAGCGCACCGCGTCGGCGCGACCCTTGCGGTGCATGATGTTCTTGAATTTGGAATGGCCGGCCATCTGGGTCTCTTGGTCCTGGGCGCAACGCTCGCTGCTTGAGCGAGGTCTGTTTGGTTCTGACCGGCGCGTTTAGCCGATGCCCGCGCGGCTGTCACGACACCGCAGTTGCATGACGGGCGCGGAACCGCCAAGCCTGAGGCGGATTTAGTCGTGACACGACGCTAGAGCATCCAGGCTCCCCCGAGCCGGTGCCTGCGCACAAGCAAGAAGAGATTTCCGATGAACGGACCTGATTACGCCGCCGAAGCTGCAGGCTACGAAGACGACGATCTCGACGAGGCCGACATCGTCGAGTGGTATGAAGCCCGTCCTGTCACGGTCTCGACCGCCATGGCGACCGGATCGATCGTTGCGGCCTTCGCGCTCGGCGTTCTGACCGCCGTCGGCGCCCTCACGCTGATCGGCTACCTGGACGACTAGCGACGTACAACAGCCGTCGAAGACCGTGCCGGTCGGCAGGCCCCGGTCTTCGACGCGAACTCAGCCCGCTTTCAGATTGTCCACCACGGCCCGTAGCTTGGGCGGCAGGGTCTTCGGACGGCGCGTCTCCGCATCGACGTAGACATGCACGAAATGGCCTATGGCGGCGGGAACGCTGACGCCGCGGCGGAACACCGCGAAGCCGTATTTGACGCTCGAATTGCCGATGTGATCGACCTTGATCCCGACCTCGATTACGTCGGGAAAAGCCAGCGATGAGGTGTAACGACAGCCGCTATCGACCACCAGACCAATGGATTCCGACAGGGCGTCGGCGATGATCAGGTGGGCGTTCACTGCCGAGTCGACGAACTCGTAGAATTTGGCGTTGTTGATATGGCCGTACTGGTCGTTGTCCGCCCAGCGGGTCGAGACCGTGTGAAAAGCCTTGTAAGTGGCCCGATCGGCCAACGGCCCTTCTTCGCGGATCGCCATCGTTTCCTTGTCCCTTTTTAGTGGCGCTACCGCCTCCGACGCGGTCGTCGGCTGCTTGAGCGCAGTTGAGTACGTTCGGCTTCCACAGCGTCGCCGTTCATCTGTGACGCTCGGGCTTGGCCGACGTCGCGTCAAGCGCCTATCGATGAGCCATCGATCACGAGGCCGCCAGATGACCACTGACACACGCCCCATCACCACCCGCGCCGCTGTCCTGCGATCCATGGGCGCAGCCCACCCCTATGCCGACAGCCGGCCGCTTTCGATCGAGACCGTGACGCTCGACCCGCCCGGTCCCGGCGAGGTCCTGATCGCGATCAAGGCGGCGGGCCTGTGCCACTCCGATCTCAGCGTCATCAACGGAGACAGGCCGCGCCCCCTGCCGATGGCGCTGGGGCACGAGGCGGCGGGCGTGGTGGAACGGTTGGGCGAAGGCGTCACCGACCTCGCTGTCGGCGACCATGTGGTCATGGTCTTCATGCCGTCGTGCGGCCACTGCAACCCCTGCGCCGAGGGCCGCCCCGCCCTGTGCGAACCGGGCGCCGTCGCCAACGGCAAGGGCGAACTGCTGGCGGGCGGCAAGCGCATCCACCACGACGCAGAGACCTTGAACCACCACCTCGGTTGCTCCGCCTTCGCTGACCGCGCCGTGGTTTCGCGCCGGTCGCTGGTGAAGATCGACCCTGATCTGCCGCTGGACGAGGCCGCGCTGTTCGGCTGCGCGGTCCTGACAGGCGTCGGAGCGGTCGTGAACACCGCAGGCATCCGCGCGGGTCAGAGCGCCGTCGTAGTCGGGCTCGGCGGGGTCGGATTGGCGAGCGTGCTGGGCGCGCTCGCGTCGGGCGCGTCGCCGGTCATCGCGGTCGATCTGTCCGAGGACAAGCTGGCGCTGGCCCGCACGCTCGGGGCAGTCCAGACCGTCAACGCCTCGGACGCCGACGCGGTGGAACAGGTGCGCGCGTTGACGAATGGTGGAGCGGATTTCGTGTTTGAGATGGCAGGCTCGGTCCGCGCGCTCGACGCCGCCTGGCGCATGACCCGGCGCGGTGGGACCACCGTCACCGCAGGCCTCCCGCCGCCCGACGCCGCGCTTGCGGTCAACGTCGTCTCGCTGGTCGGCGAGGAGCGGACGCTGAAGGGCTCATACATCGGCACCTGCGTCCCGAGCCGCGACATCCCCCGCTACGTCGCCCTCTATCGGCAGGGCCGACTGCCCGTCGACAAGCTGATGAGCGGCAAGATTCCGCTGGAACAGATCAACGAAGGCTTCGACCGACTGCACGCCGGACAGGTCGTGCGCCAGATCGTGGCGTTCGAAGGCGCCTGAACCTCATCGCTTCGTGACAGCCCGGAACAGATCGGGCACAAGCGCGCGATGCCCGCCGAATCCGCCACCCTTTCCAAACCTGCAGCAGCGGGCATGGATGACGCACGCGAGATCCTGCATCGCGTCTGGGGCCATACCGATTTTCGCGGTCTTCAGGCCGATGTCGTCGGCGAAATCCTCGCCGGGCGCGACGTACTGGCCGTGCTGCCTACCGGCGGCGGCAAGTCGGTCTGCTATCAGATCCCCGCCATCCTGCGCCCCGGTCTCGGCCTCGTCGTCTCCCCCCTGATCGCCCTGATGACCGATCAGGTCGAGGCGTTGAAGCAGCAGGGCGTGGCCGCCGCGCGTCTCGACTCCGGTGTGTCGATGGATGACCGGTCGGCCATCTGGCGCGCCGCGCGCGCCGGTGAACTGGACCTGCTCTACGTCTCGCCCGAAGGTCTGGCACAGCCGCACCTGATCGACCGCCTGCACGAACTCCCGCTCAGCCTGATCGCCATCGACGAGGCCCACTGCGTCTCGCAATGGGGCCATGATTTCCGCCCCGACTACCGCACGCTCGGCAGGCTGGCCGAGCTGTTCCCCGGCGTGCCGCGCATTGCCGTCACCGCCACCGCCGACGCCCGGACGCGCGACGATATCGTCCGTTCGCTGCGGCTCGACGCGGCCGAGGTCTTTGTCGACAGCTTCGCGCGCCCGAACCTGCAGCTCTCGGCGGTGCGCAAGGAAAATGCGTCCCGCGCTCGCACCGACGCCGCCGTCATCGATCTGGTGCGCCAGCGTCGTGGCAAGTCGGGCGTCGTCTATTGCGGCTCACGTGACGGCTGCGACCGCGTGGCCCAGGCCCTGCGCGACGCGGGGACCAACGCTATCGCCTATCACGCAGGCATGGGCACGGATGACCGCGACAAGCGCCTCGCCCGCTTCCTCGCCGAGGACGGCGCGGTCATGGTCGCCACCATCGCCTTCGGCATGGGCGTCGATAAGGCCGACGTTCGCTTCGTCATCCACGCCGATCCGCCCGGTTCGCTGGAGGCCTACTGGCAGGAAATCGGCCGGGCAGGACGCGACGGCGAACCCGCCGAGGGCATCACCCTCTACGGCCCGTCGGATATCGCCTGGGCCCTGAAGCGGCTGGACGGCCGACCGATGGCCGAAGAAGTCAAACAGGTTCAGGTCTCCAAGGCCCGCCGCCTGTTCGCCATGCTCGATGGGGCCGTTTGCCGACCTCAGGCCGTGCAACGCTATTTTGGCGAGACCGATGCA
Organism: Brevundimonas sp.; assembly: GCA_036387575.1. GTDB lineage: Bacteria > Pseudomonadota > Alphaproteobacteria > Caulobacterales > Caulobacteraceae > Brevundimonas. The sequence continues at coordinate 576 of DASVTM010000418.1, read as the reverse complement.
GGGGTCTGTGGTGTCTGCGATGTCTGCACCGATCCACCCGCCCTCTACGACGCCACGGTTCAGGCCCAGAAAGCTCTGGCTGCGGTCCAGCGCCTCGGCGGACGCTTCGGTCGTAACCGCGTGATCGATCACCTGCTGGGCAAGACCAGGGAGGTCCAGCCCTGGGAGAGCGACCTCTCCACCTGGGGCATCGGCAAGGATGTTTCCCCGAACGGCTGGCGCGATATCGTCGATCATCTGCTGTTCGAAGGCCTGCTGCTCGAGGACGCCAACGACGGCAAGCCGCTGGTCGGACTGGGTGATCCCGAGGCGGTCCGCGCCGTCTATCGTGGCGAGCGCGCGATCGAGGTCCGTCGCATTCCGGCTGGCTCGGCGACCGGTCGCTCCGAGCCGCCGCGCCGTGCGAGGAACGACCGCAACGCCGCAGTCGAAGGTCTGGACGCCGACGTCCGCGCCCGCTTCGAGACCCTGCGCGCCTGGCGTCGCGACCGCGCCTCCGAACAGCACGTCCCGCCCTACGTCATCTTTCAGGACAAGACCCTGCTGGAGATTGCGCAGGTCGAGCCCGGCTCGATG
>DASVTM010000417.1:0-2313 GCA_036387575.1 Brevundimonas sp. | reverse complement strand
GACTTCAGCGGCGTCCTGACCCGGCTTCACATCGACCGAGATGTCGAACATCCCGACGCGGTGGAACTCCGATACCGCCGATGACACCGAAACAGCGGTCTGCTCGCCGCGTACCAGCTGGTTGTCGAGCCGCGAGGAGGCGAGGCCGCCCAGCACGGAGGCCGCGACCGACAACGGTACGGTGTCGTCGCTCAGCAGGCCGGGCACCGCCCAGCTGCGGGTCAGTCGGGTGGTGGCGACGCGGTCATGCATGGTCGCGATGACCGGGGCGGCAAGGGTCGGCACATCCGCCTCGGCCGGGGTGTTCACCGGGCCGCGCGGGATACCGCCGAAGTATTTCTGCATCAGCGGCCGGGCGGTCGCCTCGTCGATATCACCAGACAGGACGACGATGGCGTTGTTCGGGCCGTAGTTTTCGCGGAACCAGTTCCGCACCGTCTCGAGACTCGCGGCGTCCAGATCGGCCATCGAGCCGATGGTCGAATGGCGATACGGGTGACCTTCGGGGAAGAGGGCTTCGAGCTGGGCGTATTCGAACAGGCCGTAGGGCTCGTTGTCGCCCTGACGCTTCTCGTTCTGGACCACGCCGCGCTGCAAATCGAGCACCGGCTGGCCGATCTCGCCGAGCAGATAGCCCATCCGGTCGCTTTCCAGATACAGCGCCTGCTCCAGCGCCGGTGTCGGCACGGTCTCGAAATAGTTGGTGCGATCGAACCAGGTGGTGCCGTTCAGATTGCTCGGACCCAGGCTGCGCATGCGACCGAGGTAGCTGCCGGGTGCGTTCTCCGATCCACCGAACATCAGGTGTTCGAACAGGTGTGCGAAGCCTGTCGATCCGGCCGGCTCGTCCTTGGAGCCGACGTTGTACCAGACCGACAGCGCGACCACCGGCGCCTTGCGGTCCTCATGCACAATCACGGTCAGACCGTTATCGAGTACGAAGCGCTTCCAGGGGATGTTCACTTCGGACACCAGCTCGGCGACCGGAGCCGCGCGCAGCTCCGCGGCCTGGCGCGATGCTAAGGCCGTCGGTACGGCGGACGTCTGGGCCAGAACGGGCGCGGCGATGAGGGCAGGGAGGGGAGCAATCACGGCCAGGAGGGCGGCGAGCGAGACGGAGCGGAGACGCATGTGAGGAACAGTCCTTTTCCTTGAAGCGGCCGGACCTTACCCCACGTTTCGCGTTGCGCAATCACACAGACTGTGACGCATGCACAATCAGCAGACCGACGCCTGGTGCGCTGATCAGCGTCTGCCGAGACGCGCCAGAAAGACGTCGCGATGGGTTCGACTGACCACGAGCTCGGCGCCGCTGTCCATCGTCGCGCGCCACGCGCCGTCGGCGAGCGGCTTGAGTTCGGCGACATGGGCGAGGTTGATCAGGGTCGAGCGGTGGCCGCGCGCAAACCGCGCAGGCTCAAGTCGGGTCGCCAGCGCCTGCAGCGTCTCGCGCAACAGGCCTTCCTGATCCTGGCCACCGTCGGACCAGTGGACGACGGCGTAGTTGCCGGCGGACGAAACCCACTCGATCTCGGCCGGATGGACCGGGACGCGACGACGGCCCATCGAGACGATCAGTGCTGTGGCCGCGCTCGGCGCCCAAACCTCTGCAGCCTGCGCCGATCGCAGGGCCTTCAACGCGGCTGAAAGGGAACCGATCTCGCGTCTCTGTCGATCAGCGCGGCGCCACCAGACCGCCGCCAGCCCGCATGCTGCGACGGCGGTGTAGAGCAAGATGGCGACCGGTAGACGGTCCACCGAGCGCTCCACGACCACGCTCCAGGTCCAGTCTGCTTTGCGCAATTCGCTATCGATCAAGGTGGAGGCCAGCGCTGTTGCAGGAACGACCGGCGCGACGAGGGTCGCCAGGACGGTGATTGCCCGGGCGGGGGCACTGATCCGGTTCAGGACGGCCCAGACCATCAATCCGACGACCACCCACGGCGAAAACAGCAGGGCCGCCCAGACGATAGAGGGCACCAGGCCGAAGCCGTAGTCCCGTCTGAGGAACCACGCCGCTGACACCGCCGTGGCCCCGTAGCTGTAGGCGGCGAATGCACCAATCGCAGCCGCAAATGAGATCCGCGGCAAAGCCCGAACGCTCACGCGGCCAATGTGACGGCGCGACGTTTGCGAACCAGCAGGACGCCGATCCAGACGATGCTCACGAACTGGAAAAGAATCGTCGGCCAGAGGGCGCTCCATGGCGGCGCGGGAAAGCGTAGAAAATTGCCGGAGAAGGCGGACAGGACCGCACTGTAGGCGCCCACCATCTTCCATAGATGTTCATAGGTCCACAGCTCTGGACTGAAC
>DASVTM010000416.1:0-4927 GCA_036387575.1 Brevundimonas sp. | reverse complement strand
ACCTGCTGCCACGCGGCCTGCTGGAACACGACGGCAAGCGCGTGGATCTGACATCCATCAACGACATCGGCCTGATGACGGTCGAGGGCGAGAACGACGACATTTCCGGCGTCGGCCAGACCCAGGCCGCGCATATACTTTGCACCAACATTCCCGACGACCGTCGCGTGCTCTATGTCCAGCCGGACGTGGGCCACTACGGCGTCTTCAATGGCCGGCGCTTCCGCGAGGAAATCTATCCGCGCACCCGGGACTTCATCGCGACCAATGAAAAGCTCTGCGCCGTACCGGACCGGTCAGCGACTGCCGCTTGAACCCGCGACTGCGGGTGGAGAGACGCTCCAGCTCCGTCTATCGGTGAACCCCCGCGCCCGCCGGATCTCGATCCGCATCGACGCGCGGGCGAACGAGGTCGTGGCCGTGGCTCCCAGCGAGCGCCGCCTGTCCGAGGCCGTGGCGTTTGCGCGCTCCAAGGCCGGCTGGATTGCTGAACGGATGGAGGCGAGGGTCGAGGGTCAACCGTTGATCCCTGGTCAGATCATCCTGCTGCATGGTCTTCAGACCCGTCTGGAAGCGACCGGCACGAACGGCGCGGCACGACTGACGGCGGATGCCGACGGACCGGTGATCCGTTCGGGCGGCGAGGGCGAAGCCTTTGCGCGCCGGGTCGAGAACCTGCTCAAGCGCGAGGCCCGGACACAGTTGCTGGCCCGCACCGAGGTCCATCTTCAGGCTCTAAGGCAAAAGCCCGTCAAGGTTTCGGTGGTGGACACCCGCTCGCGCTGGGGCTCGTGCAGCCCGCACAATCGCTCGATCCGCTATTCATGGCGCATGGTCATGGCCCCGCCGGCGGTGCTCGATTATCTGGCCGCGCACGAGGTGGCCCATCTGGTTCATGGCGACCACAGCCCGGCCTACTGGTCGGTGGTGCATGGGCTGGTCGGAGATCACCGGCCGTTCCGCGCCTGGTTGAAGGCTAACGGACAGGCGCTGCACGCCGTGGGCCGTTAATCCAGCACGCCCACCAGAGGCAGGCTGAGCACGAACGCCGTTGCGAGGCTGTAGATGGCAAAGGCGTGGAGGGTCCCTCGCCGCCCCCGGGCCGAGGCCACGCATCGGGGGCGAAACCAGCGTTGAGCCCATAACAGATAGACAGCCTGAATCGCCCAGCAGGCGAGGAAGGCGGGAATGGCCCATGGATGGAGCACCGACAGCGCCAGCCCGGAGACGGTCAGAAGAACCGCCCCTGTCGCCAGCAGCACATCGGCAGTCAACTCGGTCGGGGAGGGGCGGAGGACCATCGCGAACCGGCGATCCAGCCACCAATTGATCAGCACGTATCGCAGGGCGATAAGCCCGGCGACCGCGTAGCATCCCCCGATACCTCGCGCCGTCCAATCCATGCGCGAAGAATGGCGCATTCGCAACGCAGGGTAAATAGGCGTTTGCCCCGGCCTGCCGGCGTTGGTGACGCCCAGCGCGCCGGTCCAACCGGCGCGCGGTCTAGTGTCTCTAGAGGTCGAGCAGGAAGCGCTGTGGGTCTTCCAGATGTTCCTTGACGCGGACGAGGAAGGTGACCGCTTCCTTGCCGTCGACGATGCGGTGATCGTAGCTGACGGCCAGGTACATCATGGGGCGGATCACCACCTGCCCGTTCACCGCCACCGGGCGTTGCACGATGTTGTGCATCCCGAGAATGCCGGATTGCGGCGCGTTGAGGATCGGCGTCGACATCAGCGACCCATAAGTGCCGCCGTTGGTGATGGTGAAGGTGCCGCCCTGCATCTGGTCCATGGTCAGAGCGCCGTCGCGGGCCGCCTTGCCGAGTTCAGCGATGCCCTTCTCGATGCCGGCCAGCGACAGGCTGTCGGCGTCACGCAGGACCGGGACCACCAGTCCCTTGTCGGTGCCGACGGCGACGCCGATGTCGTAGTGGTTCTTGTAGATGATGTCGGTGCCGTCGATCTCGGCGTTGACGGCCGGGATCTCGTGCAGGGCGTTGATCACCGCCTTGGTGAAGAAGCTCATGAAGCCGAGCTTGACGCCGTGGCGCTTCTCGAACGCGTCCTTGTAGGCGGTACGCAGGGCCATGACTTGCGTCATGTCCACCTCGTTGAAGGTGGTCAGCTGGGCGGCGGTGTTCTGCGATTCCTTGAGGCGGCGCGCGATGGTCTGGCGCAGACGGGTCATCTTGACGCGTTCTTCGCGAGGCTGGTCGACGCGCGGTGCGGCAGGGGCGGCGGCTTTCACTGGAGCCGGGGCTGCAGCGGCCGGGGCGGGCGCGGCGGCGGCGAGCGCGTCACCCTTGGTGATGTTGCCCTTCGGTCCGGTCGGAGCGATGCCGGAGGCGTCGAGGTTGCCCTCGGTGACGATGCGCTGGACCGAGGGGGAGAGGGTGGCATCCGGCTTGAACTGGGCCGAACCGGAGTTGGCCGAGGCCGCGGGAGTCGCAGCCGCAGCCGGAGCGGCGGCAGGGGCTGCAGCAGCGGCGCCTGCGCCGGCAGCGATCGAGCCGATGCTCTGGCCCGGGGTGACGGTCGCGCCTTCTTCGGCGGTGATGGTCAGGACGCCGTCAGCGGGAGCGGAGACTTCGACCGCGACCTTGTCGGTCTCGATCTCGACCAGCATTTCGTCTTTCTTGACGGTGTCGCCGTTTTTCTTGAGCCACTTGCCCATCGAACCCTCGGCGACGCTCTCGCCCATGGTCGGGACCGGGATCGCGACTGAGGCGCCGCCAGCCGAGGCCGGTGCGGCGGCGGGAGCGGCTTCAGGTGCGGCGGCTGCTGGAGCTGGTGCAGCCTTCTCGGCCTTGGCGGCAGGAGCAGCGGCGGGTTTCGCAGCGGCGGCGCCTTCGGTGACGACGCCCAGAACCGTGCCCGGAACGACCGTATCGCCATCCGCGGCCTTGATGTCCGACAGGACGCCATCGGCCGGAGCCACGACTTCCAGCGAGACCTTGTCCGTTTCCAGCTCGACCAGAACTTCGTCCTTCTTCACCGCGTCACCGACCTTCCTGGTCCATTTCGCGATCGTGGCTTCCGAAACGGATTCACCAAGGGTGGGGGTCAGGATGTCGGCCATGTCGGGTCCAGGCTTTCGGTAAAGGCTTCAGGCGTTCTAGGGCGGGCTTGTAACGGTTAGTCGGGCAGGTCTCGTCAGGTGGGCCGACGAACGAAGGTCTCGCTTATCAGGCGAAAGCCTCGTCCGTGAAGGCCTGCAGTTCTTTAAGGTGGCGGCTCATCTGGCCTGCAGCGGTCGAGGCCGAGGCCGGACGACCAACATAACGGGCGCGCCTGGTCTTCACCTTCAGCTTGTCGAGCGTCAGTTCCAGCCAAGGATCGACGAAGGTCCAGCCGCCCATGTTCTTGGGCTCTTCCTGACACCAGATCAGTTCGGCGTCGGGGAAGCGCGACAGTTCGTTCGAGATCGACTTCATCGGCCACGGATAGAACTGTTCGAGGCGCAGGAGGTAGACGTCGTCGCAGGCCTGACCGGCCTTCACCTTCTTCTCGCGGGCGTCGAGCAGGTCGTAATAGACCTTGCCCGAACACAACACGACGCGGCGGATGTCCTTGTCGGCCTTGATGGTGATGCCCGAAACTTCGGGACGCGTCTGGGCGTCGTCATGCAGCACGCGGTGGAAGGACGAGCCCTCGGCCATGTCGGCGATGCTCGAGACCGCCTTCTTGTGACGCAGCAGCGACTTGGGCGTCATCAGGATCAGCGGCTTGCGGAACGGCCGCTGCATCTGGCGACGCAGGATGTGGAAATAGTTGGCCGGGGTGGTGCAGTTGGCGACCTGCATATTGTCTTCGGCGCACTGCTGCAGGAACCGCTCGAGGCGAGCCGAGGAGTGTTCCGGACCCTGACCTTCATAGCCGTGCGGCAACAGCATCGTCAGGCCGCTCATCCGCAGCCATTTGCGTTCGCCGGACGAGATGAACTGGTCGATCACGACCTGGGCGCCGTTCACGAAGTCGCCGAACTGGCCTTCCCACATGACTAGGGTGTTGGGGTCCGACAGCGAGTATCCGTATTCGAACCCGAGCACGGCTTCCTCGGACAGGGCCGAGTCGATGACCTCGAAGTTGGACTGGCCTTCGCGGATGTTGTTGAGCGGAACGTTACGCTCCTCGGTGGTCTGGTCGATGATGCCCGAGTGACGCTGCGAGAAGGTGCCGCGCACCGAATCCTGACCGGACAGACGGACCGGGAAGCCCTCGTCCAGCAGGGACGCGAACGCCAGGCTCTCGGCTGTGGCCCAATCGATGTTGCCAGTGTTCAGGCTCTCGCGACGCGCTTCGATGACGCGCTTGAGCGTCTTGTGCATGTCGATGGAGTTCGGAATGGTCGTCAGGCGGTGGCCATAGTCCATCAGCTTTTCAGCCGGGACCTCGGTCTTGCCGCGACGCTCGTCGTCCTCGGCGAGGCCTACGCCCTTCCATTGACCGTCAAGCCAGTCGGCCTTCTCGGCCTTGAAGGTCTTGCCGGCCTCGAACTGTTCGTCGAGCCAGGCTTCGAAGCGCGAGACCTCGGCGTCGATGTCGGCCTGCGAAATCACGCCTTCCTCGACCAGACGCTTCGAATAGAGCTCGCGCGTCGAGGGCTGGGCGCGGATCTTGGAATACATCAGCGGCTGGGTGAAGGTGGGATCGTCGCCTTCGTTGTGGCCGAAGCGGCGGTAGCAGAAGACGTCGATCACCACGTCCTTGGCGAACTGCTGGCGGAATTCGGTGGCGACCTTGGCGGCGAACACCACGGCTTCCGGATCGTCGCCGTTGACGTGGAAGATCGGCGCCTGGACCATCAGCGCCACGTCCGAGCAATAGGGCGTCGAGCGCGAATTGCGCGGCGAGGTCGTGAAGCCGATCTGGTTGTTGATGACAAAATGCATCGTCCCGCCGGTGCGGTAACCCTTCAGCCCCAT
>DASVTM010000415.1:0-2466 GCA_036387575.1 Brevundimonas sp. | reverse complement strand
GAAACCGATGACACCGGCCTCGGTCGCCCGCGCGATGAAGGCGTCCAGCGCCTCGAGGTCCTGAATGCAGTGATAGGCGTCGTGGTCGAAGACGTGCGCCTCGACCTCGGTGTTGACGGCCTTGGGGGCATAGCGGGGGGTGATGACGGGGGCGCCGAGTTGCGGGATTTTCGGAGCGGGACGGTTTTGTGGGGCGGTGAAGGCCTGACCCGAGTGGTCCGCCGTCTTGCCGTCGCCGACGCGGCGAAGCAAGGACCGGAACTCCATCGACTCGAGGAAGGCCGACAGGGTCGCGGGGTCGGGGTCGCGCACGGCGAAGTCGTCGATGGTCTCGGGCGCGGGGGCGTCGCAGGTCAGCCGCACGAGCTCGCGGGACAGCAGGATCTGGTCGCGGAAATTGATCAGGGTCTCGCGGCGTTTGGGCTGTTTGATCTCGCCCGCGCGCTCCAGCAGGGTGTCGAGGTCGCCGTATTCGTCCAATAGTTGGGCCGCAGTCTTGGGTCCGATGCCGGGCGCGCCGGGCACGTTGTCGACGCTGTCGCCGATCAGGGCCTGCAGATCGACCATCTTGTCCGGGGTGACGCCGAACTTCTCGAACACCTCGGGCTCGGCGAGGCGTTTGTCCTTCATCGGATCGTACATGACGACGCCGCGCCCGATCAGCTGCATCAGATCCTTGTCTGAGGAGACGATGACGGCCTCGCCCCCCGCATCCCGCGCCTTGCAGGCATAGGTCGCGATCAGATCATCCGCCTCATACCCCGCCAGCTCGACGCAATGCACCCCAAACGCCGCCGTCGCCTCCCTGACCAGCGGAAACTGCGGAATCAGATCCTCCGGCGGCGCGCTCCGGTTGGCCTTGTACTGGTCGTACATCTCGTTCCGGAACGTCTTGTCCGAATGATCAAAAATCGCCGCCAGATGCGTCGGCCCATCCGCCCCCTTCATGTCCTGCAGCAACTTCCACAGCATGTTGCAGTACCCCTGCACCGCCCCGACCGGCAGCCCGTCCGACTTACGGGTGAGGGGCGGAAGGGCGTGGTAGGCGCGGAAGATGTAGGCCGAGGCGTCGATCAGATAGAGACGGATGGCGGGGCCGTCCTGGGTCAGGGGGCGCTCGGTCTCGAGGACGGCTTCGGTCAGGTCGGCGGCGATGTCGGACATGGTGAGCAACATAGGGGGCTGAGGCGGCGGCGTCACCGGTCGGTGTGCTGTGGGATCGACATGGGCGGCCTTCACAAGGCGCCGGTCGAAAACATGGGCGCGCTTGCATCCCAGGCGATAAGCTCCGACACCGGATGGGCGATGGTTCTACGTTTCTCAAGGCCGCGCGCAGGGGGCTATCGTGCTGAGACAATGGTGGTGGATAACACTGGCGATCATCCTGGCCTCTGTGGTTGCGGTGTTTGGCGGGGTGAGCAGTCCGGAAGTCCTGCTTCTTTGTCCGGCGATCATGCTCATTCCCGGCGCGGTCGCCGGGTCGATGGTGCGCAAGGTCGCTTACGCATGAAGCCGGTTCTCATCGTGTTGCTCGGCGTCCCGGCCGCGGCTTTGGCCGGCGGTCTGGCTCTGGGCGCCGAGGTCGCGATCTACATGCTGATCGAAGCGATCAGAGCGGGGGATAGCATCGCCCTTCTGTGGCTCTCCGGCATCATGGTGGGCCTCTATGCCGCCCTGTTCTTCGTCGCCGGTCTGGCGGTCATGGGACTGCCGGTCTTGTGGGGGCTCGGGCTAGCGAAGCGGAGCGGCCCCGTAAGCGCCGCTCTCGCTGGAGCCGTCGGGGCCACGGTCGCCGTCACTGGAATGATGGTGTTTGGCGGAGTTACGGACAGCGCTCTGGGCTTCGCTGCTTTCCTGATCCTGCCGGGGGCACTCGCCGGGTGGATGCTGTGGCGGATCGCGTTCCGACCCGCCGCAGTTACTACGCTCGCCTAGAACTCGCGCCAGCTATCGCCGGGCTCGCGTTCGCCGGGTGACAGCGATTGCTGCCCCCAGGCGATGACCATCATCACCTTGTGGCTGCGAATGCGGAAGGTGCCGATCATCGGCGCAATGGCTCCCAGCGGAGCCCCGGTCTGGGCGTCGTAAAGAAAGCCCGAAAACTCCGCGATGCCGACCCGGTCACGGCGGCTGTAGATCGACAGTTCGGGGATCGAGACCACGTTCAGGGTTTCGTTGACGGGTACCGCCAGCGGCGGCAGTCCGACGACCCGGCGCATCTGTTCGAGTGACAGCGCCCCGGCCCGCAGTTCGAAGACGGCGTCGGCCTTGTCGCGACTGTCTGCGAGGGCATAACCGGCCTCGGACACAGCGTTGCGGATGGAGCTGATGGCGTAGCTGGGATTGTCGACGTTGAAGAACGTGCCGTCGACGAAGATGCGGCTTCCGAGCGGCAGGGGCAGGGTCAGGTGCTCGACGGCCCGGTCGGCAGCCCGCGCGAGCAGCAACTGCTCGGTCGCAGTACGG
>DASVTM010000414.1:0-2238 GCA_036387575.1 Brevundimonas sp. | reverse complement strand
GGCGCGGATCAGGTCGAGATCGGTGGCGTAATCCGTCATTTGCCGGCGATGGCCACCGCGTCGAACAGCAGCGACGGGCTGTTGAAGGCGCCCCGGAACTCGAGGTCCGACCCCGCCACCATCCGCGCCCATAGGGCCTTGAGGTTACCGGCGACGGTGACTTCGGACACCGGATAGGCCAGCTCGCCGTCTTCGAACCAGAAGCCCGACACCCCGGCGGACCAGTCGCCGGTGTTGCCGTTCAGCGAGGGGCCGAACATCGACGTGACCAGCAGGCCTGTCCCGGCGTCCGCCATCAGTCCCGCCTTGTCGCGCAGGCCTTGCGTCAGGTGCAGGTTGTGGGTCGAGACGCCGGGAGGGCCCGCCAGCCCGCGCGAGGCGTGGCCGGTCGAACGCAGGCCAAGCTGCTTGGCCGTGCCCGAGTTCAACAGCCAGGTGGTCAGTATGCCGTCGTCGACGATGCGGCGCTTCTCGACCGTGACGCCCTCGTCATCGAATGGCGTGGAGCCGAGACCGCGCGGGCGGAACGGGTCGTCGATCAGGCTCATTCCGGCGGGCAACAGCATCTTGCCGAGGTCATGCTTGAGGAACGAGGTGCCGCGCGCGATCGAGGCGCCGGAGATTGCCCCGAGCAGGGGCGACAGGATCTGGGTCGCGACGCGGTTCTCGAAGATTACCGGTGCGGTGATCGAGGCGATCTTGCGCGGGCCGGTGCGGGCCACGGCCTTGCGACCGGCCTCCGCGCCGATGGTCCAGGCGTCGGGCAGGTCGGCGAGGAAGCGGGTGGTGCGGCTCTCGCCCCCGCGCTCCATGCCGCCGTCCTTCTCGGCGATGACGCCGACGCCAAGCGAGAAGGCGCTGCCCTGATAGCGGCCGTCGAAACCGTGCGAGGTGACCAGCCGCCACTCGCTGGACGAGGTCGAGGCGTGTCCGCCCTCGGACCGGACTACGCCTTCGACGGCGAGCGCCACGGCCTCGGTCTCGGCGGCGGCGGCTTCCAGTTCGGCGGCGGATCGTTCGCTGCCGTCGTACAGATCCAGTTCGCGGTGCGGTCCCATGTTGAGCCGGTCCTGCGGGGCCAGCGACGCATAGGGATCCTCGGGCGCCAGCCGCGCCATGGCCACGACCCGTTCGATCAGCCGGGCTTGCGTCGCCTCCGACAGATCCGAAGCGGACACCGAGGCCTGACGCTGGCCGACGAACACCCGCAGGCCCAGGTCACGCGACTCCTCGCGCTCGACTTCTTCAAGCTCCCCGTTGCGAACCCCAACCGAAAGCGCGCGGCGTTCGGAGGTGACGGCCTCGGCCGCGTCGGCTCCGGCCTTCAGCGCGGCGGCGACAAGATCATGCAACAGGGTAGGCGAGGCGACATCGGACATGCCCCGATATGGCGGACTGGGGCGCATGCCGCAACGGCGAGCGGCAAATGGGGTGGTCAGACCGGCGACGGACCAAGGCCTGTGCGCCGGGCGATGTCCGCGTTCGGCCGATCAGCCAAGCACAAACTTCGACCAGTTGCGGACGTTGCACTTTCGGCTTTCGAGAGGTCAGCCTGTAGTGTCGATTTCTGGCTTGGGAACCGGCAATGCCGGCGCTGCAGTAAGCGGTCTGTTCGTCGTTCAGGCACTAGCGCCTTCGATCGTGATCCGGCAGGTCAGGCCCTCGGGTCTGAACTCCACCCTGACATCGGCCAGGCCGGGCTGTTTACTCAACAGGCGCGAGCCGAGGCCTTTGCGTTTTGGCGCTTCCACATGCGGGCCTCCGGTTTCTTCCCAATCAAAGACCGCCGTCCCGTTCTCAATGCGCCATGTGAGGCGGACCTGGCCGCACGGATCGGACAGAGCGCCATATTTGACGGCATTTGTGCCCAGCTCATGCAGGGCTAGCACCAACGGGACGCAGGGGCGGGCAGGCACCCGACATGGCGGTCCTGCGGTCGTGATGATGCCCTCCTTCAGAAAGGGCTTCAACGCGGCCTCGACCAGTTCTGGAAGACGGCATTCTTCCCATTTGCCCGTCAGAAGGATGTCGTTGGCCTGAGACAGCGCCATGAGCCGTCCATGGAACGCCCTGTTGAAGTCGGAGGGGTCCGGACTGGTTTTTGCGGTCTGGCGTGCAAGACCTTGTACGACCGCCAGGTTGTTCTTCACCCGGTGCTGAAGTTCGAGGTTCAGCATGGCTTCACGATTGGCGTTTGCATGGAGTTCCCGGACCGACGCCCGTAGTGATTGCGAAGCC
>DASVTM010000413.1:0-7034 GCA_036387575.1 Brevundimonas sp. | reverse complement strand
CGGCCTCCAGCGGCCTGCGCCCGGCGGTGAACCACGAGGTCAACGCCCCGCCCGCGCTCACTCCGGTCGACGCCCGGCCTATCGACATCGGGCATGGCGAAGCGGTATCCGCTTCGCATCATGGCTGACTCCTCCCCCCAGATGTCCTCCACGCGCGAAATCCTGCTGTCCGAGGCTGATATCACCCGGGTCGTGGCCGAGCTCGCCGAAAAGATTGCGCCTCGTATCGACGACGACACCGTCGCCGCAGTCTTGCTGACGGGCGGGTTGTGGTTCGCCGCCGACCTGACCCGAGCCCTGTCGCGGGTCGGGCGTCATGTCCGCTTCGACGCTCTGTGGCTCGCGTCCTACGGCGACGAAAAGTCCAGCCGGGGGCGGATCGATGTCTATGCCCCGTTCCAGCGCGACCTGAAGGGTCGCAAGGTGCTGATCCTCGACGACGTCTTCGACACCGGCCTGTCGCTGGCGGAAGCCGTACGGATTGCCAAGGAAGCCGGAGCGTCGGAGGTTCTGACCTGCGTCTTCGCCCGCAAACCGTTCCCCCTCCCAAGCGCCGCCGAGCCCGATTTCTTCGGCTGGCAGGCGCCCGACCGCTTCCTCGTCGGCTACGGTCTCGACAACGCAGGCGCCCTGCGCGGCCTGCCGGACATTTGTGCGCTGGATTAGGCAGTAGGCAGGTTTTCAGGACTGGCGTGTCCAGCAAGCTGAACGACTGTTGCCTACCTGCCTATTCCCTACTGCCTACTCTTGAAGCCATTCCGCCATCGGCTCGCGCGCCAACATCTCTTCGTAGGTCGGACGCGGGCGGATGACCGCGTAGCGTTCGCCGTCGACCAGAACCTCGGGAACTAGCGGGCGGGTGTTGTATTCGCTCGACATCACCGCGCCGTAGGCTCCTGCGCCGGTGAAGACGACGAGGTCCCCGGCCTGTAGCGGGGGCAGGTCGCGGCCACGGGCGAAGGTGTCGCCAGTCTCGCAGATGGGGCCGACGATGTCGTAGGCGGTGGGGGCGTTGTGGCCGCCGAACGCACGCGGGCGGACCGGCTGGACCTCGTGGAAGCTGTCGTACATCGCAGGGCGGATCAGGTCGTTCATGGCCGCATCGAGGACGAGGAAACGGCGGCCGTCAGCGCGTTCGGTGATCTGGATCACGCGCGACAGGAGCACGCCTGCGTTGGCGGCCAGCAGGCGTCCCGGTTCAAACGCGGCCTCGACGTCGAGGCCGTCGAGCACTCGCGCCGCCATCGCGACGTAGTCCGCCGGGGAGGCAGTGGGAGCGCCGCCCACGTAGGGCACGCCCAAACCACCGCCGAGGTCGAGCCGCGTCACCGTCTGGCCACGGGCGCGCAGCTGTTCAGTCAGCGATCGCAGCAGGCGGAAGGCGGCCTCCAGCGGCGTCAGGTCGGTGATCTGGCTGCCGATGTGGCAGGCGAGACCGACGGGCGTGACATGCGGCGAGGCGGCGGCGCGGACATAGAGCTCCATCGCCTCGTCTGCGGGAATGCCGAACTTGTCGCCTTCGCCGCCCGTGGTGATCTTGGCGTGGCCACCGGCGCCGATCTTCGGGTTCACCCGGATGGCGATCTCAGGCACCGCACCGAGCCGTTCGGCTATCGGAATGAGCCGGTCCAGTTCGGCCGGGCTCTCGACATTGATCTGGCGCACGCCCGCCGTGATGGCGAAGGCCAGTTCGCTGTCGGTCTTGCCAACGCCGGAAAAGATGATCTTCGAGGCCGGAACGCCCGCCGCCAGCGCCCGGCGGATTTCGCCTTCCGAGACCGTGTCGGCGCCGCAGCCCAGCCGCGCCAGCGTCGCCAGCACCGACAGGTTGGAGTTGGCCTTAACCGCATAGGCGATAAGGGCGTCGCCCAACGCATTGCGGTGCGCATCCGCCGCCTCGCGCAGTACCGTGTAGTGCCGCGTCAGGGTGGCGCTCGAATAGACATAGACCGGCGTGCCGACGGTGTCGGCCAGCGCCTCGAGTGCGACGCCCTCGGCGTGGAGGGCGCCGTCCTTCAGTTCGAAATGGTGCAAGGCGTCTCTACTGGGGATCACGACCGGCGGCGGTGCCGCCGATGGGATTGGATGGACCGCCGTCGATCGGCGCCTGGCTGGACGGACGGTTGACCGTTGCAGGGTCGGGCAGGTTCGGGGCCCAGGCGTCGCGGGGTGCGCGTTCGGTCTGGCGCGGCGCTGGAGCCTCCAGATCGGCCATCCGCCCGCAAGCAGCAGCCGAAGTGGCCAGAAGGGCGAGCACGCCGAGGGTCAGGATCTTTTTCATGAGAGACGCAATTTCCAATCGGCGATGCGCGCGCGAACCTGTTCCGGCGCGGTACCCCCGAAACTCTGGCGGCTGGCGCAGGAAGCCTCGGGAGTGAGCACCTTGTAAATGGCTTCGGTGACGCCCGGTTCAAGCAATTGCAATTCGGCCTGCGACAGTTGCGCCAGACCCACGCCCTTGCTCTCGGCCAGTTTCACCGCCGCGCCCGTGACATGGTGCGCCCGGCGGAACGGCAGGTTGAGCTCGCGCACCAGCCAGTCGGCCAGATCGGTCGCGGTCGAGTAGCCTGCGCCGGCAGCAGCAGCCATTCGCTCCGTGTTCGGAATCAACGCCGAAACCATGGCCGTCATCGCGGTCAACGCGAGATCGAGGGCGTCGAACGCCTCAAACACTGGCGGCTTGTCCTCCTGCATGTCCTTGGAATAGGCCAGCGGCAGGCCCTTCATCACGGTGGACAGGGCGACCAGCGAACCGAGGATGCGCCCGGTCTTGGCGCGCACCAGTTCGGCGGCGTCGGGATTGCGCTTCTGCGGCATGATCGAGGAGCCGGTGGTCAGGTCGTCGGGCAGGGAGGCGAAGCCGAACATAGGCGTCATCCAGATGACGATCTCTTCGGCCAGACGCGACAGGTGGCCCGCCGTGATCGAGGCAGCAGCCAGGCTCTCCAGCGCGAAGTCACGATCTGACACGGCGTCCAGCGAGTTGGCCATCGGACGATCGAAGCCGAGCTCGGCGGCGGTCGCATGGCGGTCGATGGGGAAGGGCGAGCCGGCCAAAGCCGCAGCGCCCAGAGGATTCTCGTTCATCCGCTTGCGCGCATCGGCGAAACGCGAGGCGTCGCGGCCGAACATTTCGACATAAGCCATCAGGTGGTGGCCGAACGTAACCGGCTGAGCCGTCTGCAGATGGGTGAAGCCGGGCATCAGGTCGGCGGCGTGTTGTTCGGCTCGGGCCAGCAGCGCACGCTGAAGGGCGACCAGCTGATAGCCAGAGCGGTCGCAGGCGTCGCGAACCCACAGGCGGAAATCGGTCGCGACCTGATCATTGCGGCTACGCGCCGTGTGCAGACGCCCCGAAGGCTCGCCGATCAGTTCCGACAGGCGGGCCTCCACGTTCATGTGGATGTCCTCGAAGCTGTCGCGGAACGGGAAGGAGCCAGCGCGGATCTCGCCCTCGATGGCGTCGAGACCGCCGAGAATAGCCTCGCCGTCGGCGGCGCCGATAATCCCCTGCGCGATCAGCATCCGGCAATGGGCGCGCGATCCGGCCAGATCCTGAGCCCACAGACGCTGATCCACGCCGATGGAGACGTTGATGGCCTGCATGATGTCGGCGGGCTTCGACGAGAAGCGGCCGCCCCACATGTCTTGACCAGCAGGCTTTTGAGCCGCCTTAGTCTTTTCCTCAGGGGTGGAACGATCGGTCATGAGCGGCTCGAAGACAGCGATAGGGATTATTGCGGGCGTACTGCTGATCGGCGTGATCGGCGGCGGCGCGTTCCTATACGCCAAGCCTGACGGCGCCGCCAAAGTTTCCGCACCGGCCGAGACGCCGAAAAGCGCGCTGGCGCGGTTCGCGACCGGAAGCCTGGCCGCTCTTCGGACGCCAGCCGCCACACCCGTCGCGCCCGACTATGTGTTCAAGACCGCCGACGGCGCGGACGCGCGGTTCAGCCAGTTCCGCGGCAAGGTCGTGATGGTCAATCTGTGGGCCATGTGGTGCGCGCCATGTCGCACCGAAATGCCGACGTTGGCGGCGCTGGCCAAGTCCTATGAAGGCAAGGACCTGGTCGTTCTGCCGATCAACGTCGATATCGGAGACGACGCACTCGCCGACGCGCGCAGCTTCATCGGCGTGCACGAGCCGCTGCCGCTCTACAACGATCCCAAATTCCAGCTGCCGTTCGAGTTTCCGGGCAAGGGCAAGATGCCCCAGACGATCCTGCTGGACCGTCAGGGCCGCATCCGCGCCACCTTCGCCGGCGAAGCCGACTGGAACAGCGTGGAAGCGAAAGCCCTGATCGACGCGGTTCTGGCCGAACCAGCCTGAGTCTACTCGGCGGGCGCGGGCACGCGTTCGTCGGTGTGCGGGTTCACGGCGCCAGGAGCCCCGGCGGCGGCGTCCTTGGCCTGATCGGCTTCCAGGTGGTCGGCGACCTTGGCCGCACCTTCCGAAACTGCGTTTGCAGCTTTGGCGGTACCGGACTCGATCACTTCGCCGGTCTGGGCTGCGGCATCCTTGACCTGTTCACCCGCCACGGCGGCGTCGGACTTCGCTTCGGTGGTCTCGCCTTGGGTGCAGGCAGCCGCGCCTAGAGTGAGGGCGGCGAGAACGACGAGAGCGGGAATGCGGATAGCCATGGAATGTCTCCGGCGAGGTGAACCTTGGCGGGAGAACGCGGGCGGCGACGCCGGGTTGCGACGGGCGCGATTTGTCGCGTGGGGGCGGGGGCCGGTTCCGTCGTGCCCCAACATGTTCGGCAAATCACGTTGCGCATCCAACCGCTCTGACGCTGCATCGTGAAGCGGCGGAGACCGGACTTCGCCGATGTCTGCCAGGGGTGGAAAGCGGACCTTGCGGCGCGTAGCTTGTATCATCTTCCCAGGAGACGACATGGCGCGAAAAGCTTCGCCGGAAATCGGCGAGGGGGCTGTCATCGCCATCCCCCTTAGCGACGGACGCTGGGCGCTTTCTCAAGTTTATCGTCCTGGTATCAGCTTCTTCCTGCTGGTGTTCGACCAAGTCAGCGACAGGCTTGAGGACCCGCTCGTCCTGACGGGGCGCCCAATCCTAGGATCATGGACGAACGATGCCGAAATTTATCGGGGAAACTGGAAGGTCCTGACACACCGTCCGGTCGCACCCAGCATCTTCGTCGAACCGGAATACACCTTTATCATCGACGGTGAGACGATGGTGGAGTCCTTCGATGGCACGAGGCGGCGAGCCAAGGCAGCATGTGGAGACGAAGCACTGAGAACCAGGAGCAGCCAGTCTCCACTCCTCGTCCAGGATGCGGCGAGAGCCGCCTTCGGCATCGAAGCTTGGAAGCCAGTCTATGACCGGATGCGCCTTCAGCCCTAAGGTTTGACGACAGTTACGGCGTCGTCGCTGACGTCCGCAACGGGTCGATTGCGGTCATTGGCTTCGAAGCGAATAGCGGACCATCAGACCGCTGCCAGTCAGCCCCGACGGGCGTTTCTCGATGTGGGGACCGATGGTGGCTGGAGGCGGACTTGAACCGCCGACCTGTGGGTTATGAATCCACCGCTCTAACCAGCTGAGCTATCCAGCCACGCTATCGGTCGCCCGGCGAGCCTGACGGCCGCGCGCGGGAGAGGCGTGCCTATATAGAGGGCCGGGCGCGGGTTCAAGTGATGTCTGGACGCGAGTGGAGACGATCAGCCGCAGCAGCGCCCGACACATCGGCGGGAACGAGGGTAGCGGCCCTATCGTTGCTTGGCCATATGTCTCTGACAGTCCTCAAGGTTACATTTCCATGCGTCTGATCGCCCTCGCCTCCAGCGTCTCCCTTCTGGTCCTCGCCGCCGCCTGTGGGGCGAGGAGCGAGAGTGAACCGGCTTCGGCGGCGACGTCCGCTGGCCCACAGCTCGAGACCCGCCCGGCCAACGGTCAGGGTCAGGCGCCCGCCTTCGCCGGACAGACCCGCGCGCCCGGCGTGACGAGCGATGTGAAAACGGCCTCGACGGTGGTTGCCTCGGGGCTGGACCATCCGTGGGGTCTGGCCCTGCTGCCCGATGGTCGCTGGCTGGTGACTGAGCGGGCCGGGCGTTTGCGGATCATCACGGCCGAGGGCGGCAAGGACGAGCCGATCACCGGCCTGCCCCCCGTCGATGCGCGCGGACAGGGCGGCCTGTTCGATGTCGCCGTTGGCCCGGGCTTCGCCTCCGACCGGATGATCTACTGGTCCTACGCGGAACCGCGTCAGGGCGGAAACGCCACATCGGTCGCGCGCGGCCGACTGTCGGATGACGGCGCCAAGGTCGAACAGGTCCAGGTCATCTTCCGCGCCCTGCCGACCTATGACGGAGACAAGCATTTCGGCGGCGCTCTGGCATTTGCGCCCGACGGCAAGCTGTTCATCACGCTGGGCGAACGTTCCGACAAACCGATGCGGCCTCAGGCTCAGGACCTCGGTTCGCACATGGGCAAGGTCATCCGCATCAATGCCGACGGTTCGGTCCCGTCCGATAACCCGTTCGTCGGTCGCGCCGGCGCCCTGCCTGAGATCTGGAGCCTCGGTCACCGGAACGTCCAGGGGGTCGCGATCCGTTCGGACGGTCAAGTCTGGACCATCGAACACGGCACGCGCGGCGGCGACGAGGTCAATCACGACCGGGCGGGCGTGAACTATGGCTGGCCGATCATCGCATATGGCGTGGAATATGCGGGCGGCCAGATCAACGAAGGGATCACCGCACGCGAAGGCCTCGAACAGCCTGTCTATTACTGGGATCCAGTCATCGCTCCGGGCGGCGGGACCTTTTATGACGGAGCAATGTTCCCGGGCTGGCGCGGAAACCTGCTGGTCGCCGGGTTGAAGGAAAAGCACATCTCACGACTGGTGATGGAGGGCGACAAGGTCGTCGGCGAAGAACGTCTGCTGACCGATCTCGGAGAGCGCGTCCGTGACGTAGCGGTCGGCCCGGACGGCGCCGTCTGGGCGATCACCGACGAAACGAACGGCAAGCTGGTTCGGCTGGCGGTCGCGCCCTGAGACGGCAGGCCGCCG
>DASVTM010000412.1:0-10724 GCA_036387575.1 Brevundimonas sp. | reverse complement strand
CACCCACCATGGCGGACTGTTCGTTGTCCGAAGCTGACCTTGCCGCCAACCGCACCCTGACGTTCGAGCAATTCGACCAGTACCGGTCGACCCTGCGATCAACCGCCTGGAACCTGTCGATGGCGGGATGTCACGCCGCTTCCGCCGAGGCTGATCAGGACTATCTGATCCACGGGCCGGTTCTGACAGACCGGCAGTACGTAGTGGTGCGTTGGCACATGGCGCTGAGTCTGGCCCAGGCCGGACGCGAGTTGGAAGCGATACCGTTGGCCGCCGCCTCGATCGCTCCGGTCGAGCCGTCTGAGGACCAGTTCGACTGGAATACCTATGTCAGGGGCGTTTGGGGTTTCCTGACCAAACGCCGCGAGGTGCTCGAAACGGCGCTGACCACGCTAAAGACCGCGCCGGGCGGGCGAAACGGCATCAACGCCCGCGCGCTCGGCCGCCTGTCAAACTGCTTCGATCGACCTTATCGAGAAGCCGTCGAGTCCGGGAGTTGCGCTGTCGAATGAGGGCGTTGGGCCCAGACGCTTGAACCGTCCTTAACTCTTGGTCGCGCAGGATAGTCTCCACGGAGACGCGCATGGCCCGGCAGGCAAAGATCATCGACCTCATTTCCGACAGCACGGACGTCCCCCCAGAGCCGTCGGCGTCTGGCGGCAGCGACCAGTTCCTGCGGCTGATGAGCCACGAGATGCGGACGCCCCTCAATGGGGTGATCGGCATGCTGGGTCTGCTGACCCGGACCCGGCTTGATGGCGCACAGCGAGCCTATGCCGAAGCCGCGCAGCAGTCTGCCGAACATCTGCTCGGTCTGGTCAACGATCTGCTGGACTATGCACGGCTGGAGGCCGGACGGCTGGAGTTCGATCCTGCGCCCGTGGATGTCGAGACGCTGGTGCGCGGCGTCGCCGAACTGCTGAGCCCCCGCGCCCACGACAAGGGTCTGGAGATCGTCTGGTCCGTCGCGGGTGACGTTCCAGACGTCATGGCCGATGAGGGTCGCCTGCGGCAGGTGCTGTTCAACCTCGCTGGCAACGCCGTCAAATTTACCGATACCGGCGCAGTCCGCATCGCGGTCGAGCGGGTCCGGGGCAGCAAGGCCCGCTCCACCCTCGCCTTCGTGGTCGATGACACAGGTCCGGGCGTTCCGCCCGAGGCCCGTGAACGGATATTTGAAGAGTTCGGCCACGTGGACGCGTCCGACGCCACGCGTTTCGGGGGTGCGGGTCTCGGTCTCGCCGTCGTTCGCCGCCTCGCGAACGCGATGGGGGGAACCGTCACCGTAACCGACCGGCCACACGACAGCGCAGAAGGCCTGCGATTCCCGGGCGGATCTCGTTTCCGTTTCGAGGCCGTGTTCGAGTCGGTGGTCGGGGCTGCCCCGCGCGCCCTTCCCCTGGCCGATCTCGCGGTCGCCGTACAGTCATCCGATCCGTTCGTGCGCAGGGCCGCAGAGGAACAGATCGTCGCCAGCGGCGGGCTTGTGCGCAATGACGCCGCTGTCACCCTGATCGACCATTCGGAAGCCCCGGAAAACGGCGTCGCCCTCCTGCCTGCGTCTGGCAAGGGCGTGATTTTGCTGAAGCCCTCCGAGCGCGAGCTGATCGGTCGCTACCGCGCGATCGGCTTCCACGGCTATCTAATAAAGCCCCTGCGCCGGGCCTCTCTGGCCGAACGGGTGCTGGCCGCAGTCCAGTCGATCGAGCCTGCAATCGCCGGCGCTCCTCGCAGGCCGATCGCCGAAGACGATCGGGTGACGCCCATCCGCTTTGCAGGCATCCGGGTGCTTCTGGCCGAGGACAATCCGGTCGGCGCCTTGCTGGCCAAGACCCTGCTGCGGCGCGAGGGCTGTGTCGTCGAGACAGCCGCCACCGGAGACGAGGCTGTCGCCGCGATGAAGCGCGCCCGCTACGACATGGTCTTTATGGACATGCGCATGCCCGGCATGGATGGCCCCGCAGCAACGCGGTTGATCCGTGCCGGCGGAGACCGGACCCCGATCGTCGCCTTGACCGCAAACGCCTTCGCCGAGGATCGCAAGACCTGCATGGAGGCCGGGATGGACGACCATCTGGTCAAGCCACTGGAGCCCGATGCGCTGCGTGTCGCCCTGAGCCGCTGGACGAACCGCGACAACCGCTTCAAGGTCGCCGTCTGACGCCTGCCTCGGGGGACGGCGTCCGGAGCCCCTGATGACCGATACGACCTCTCCGACCAAATCCGCCGGACGCTTCGGCGGCCTCGCTGTCTATGGCGAGCGTCGCAGCGTCGCCATGCTGCTGCTGGGCTTTGCCGCTGGTCTTCCAAACCTGCTGATCTTCGACACTCTGTCAGCCTGGTTGCGCGACTCCGGCGTAACGCTCGAGGTCATCGGCTTCTTCGCCCTCGCCACCCTGACCTATGCGCTGAAGTTCGTCTGGGCCCCCCTGCTCGATCGGACCAACATACCCTTGTTGACCAAATGGCTGGGTCACCGGCGGTCCTGGATGCTGGCGACGCAGGGCGTCATCATCCTCGGATTGTGGATGATTTCGGGATCGAACCCGCAGACGGCGCTGGGCTCGATGGCGCTGTTCGCCGTGATCGTCGGTTTCTTCGGCGCGACGCAGGACATCGCCATCGACGCCTGGCGGATCGAGGTTGCAGACGACAACCGCCAAGGCGTTATGGCCGCATCCTATCAGCTGGGCTACCGGGTCGCGGCGATCACGGCGGGCGCCATCCCGTTGGTTCTCGCCCAACTCTACAACTGGAACCTTTCTTACGCCGTCATGGCGGGTATGATGTGTTTTGGCCTGTTGGGCGTTCTTCTGGCCCCGCGCGAGCGCCAGCACGTCATCCGCGCCATCCCCGTCGGGGACATCCCCTCGCGTCCCTGGGCGGAGCGTCTGGAATGGGTCGTCCGTCTGGTCCTGATCGTGCTCGCTGCCCTGATCATCGGCACCGGCCTGACCGACAAGCCTGACGCCCTGCTGTGGGCCGCCAATCCCATCGTCGGCGCGAACGGCTCGGCGGCCATCACCGCAGGACTGGCTGACAACGAGCTTTCGGGCGTCCTGATCCAATTTGCCTATGTCATCGGCGGCTTCATGGTGCTCGTCGGCGCCTGCTGGCCGATCCCGGGTTACCGGACGCGCCCCGGCGCCTATCTGGCCGGATCGTTTGGTGCGCCGCTGATCGATTTCTTCTTGCGGTTCGGCAAGCTGGCCCTGCCGATCCTGGCGTTGATCTGCCTCTATCGGCTGTCCGACTTCGTCCTCAACATCATGAACCCCTTCTATCAGGATCTCGGATTCGACAAGATCGAGATCGCCGAGGTCCGCAAGGTCTTCGGCGTGGCGATGCTGTCGCTGGGGGTCTTCGTCGGCGGTTGGTCGGTCGCCAAATTCGGCCTGATCCGGACCATGGTGGTCGGCGCTTTCATGAGCCCATTGTCGAACCTCGTGTTCGCCTGGCTGGCGACGCAGGGACATGAGCTGAGCGCCCTGTTCGTGGCGATCGGCGTCGATAACATCGCCACCGGCTATGCCGGGACCGCCCTGATCGCCTATATGTCCAGCCTGACGTCGATCGGCTTCACGGCGACGCAGTACGCCTTGTTCAGCTCGCTGTACGCCCTGCCCGGAAAGATCGTCGCCTCACAGTCGGGCAAGATCGTCGAGACGGCGGCGCGAGCGGCCGATGCGGGGGGCATCTTCGCCCCGTTCAAGGGCTTGTTCGGCTCGATGCCGACAGGATCGCTCGTCGCCGGCGCAGCCAAGAGCGGTGTGAGCCCAGCCGGGCTCGGCGCCGGCTATTTCGCCTTTTTCCTGTACTCGACGGTGATCGGCATCTTCGCGATCCTGCTGGCCTTCTATGTCGCCAGGCGGCAGCCCGCAGTTATGGCAGAGACCAGAGCGCGCGAAGAGGCTGAACTGGCCGAGGCTGCGACCGAGGCCCAGCCTTCCTGACCGCGTTCGACGCCTGAACGCCGGAGCTCAAAGCTCCGGCGCGGCGCCTTCGTAGGCGGCGAAGGTGGCGGCGGTGATGATCTCGGAGACCGAGGCGCCGAGGCTGACGATCTGGACCGACTTGTCGAGCCCGA
This sequence comes from Brevundimonas sp., assembly GCA_036387575.1. Classification (GTDB taxonomy): domain Bacteria; phylum Pseudomonadota; class Alphaproteobacteria; order Caulobacterales; family Caulobacteraceae; genus Brevundimonas. The sequence goes on along the minus strand of DASVTM010000412.1, from coordinate 6,637 downwards.
CCAGCAGCGGCCCGATCACCGTCGCGCCGCCCAGCGACTGGACCAGACGCGTCGAGATCGAGGCCGACTGGATCGCGGGCATGACCAGCACATTGGCGTCCGCCGACAGGCGCATGAACGGATAGTTGGCCCGGGCGCCGGTATCGAGCGCCAGTTCAGGCGGCATCTCGCCCTCGTATTCGAAGTCGACATCCATGCTGTCGAGGATGCGGATCGCCTCCCGCACCTTCTCGCCGCGCTCTCCGGGAGGATCCCCGAAGGTCGAGTGGCTGAGGAAGGCGACGCGCGGGGTGCGACCGAGCTTGCGAACGGCCGAGGCGGCCTGAATGGCGATCTCGGCCAGTTCCTGGGCGTCGGGCAGCTCGTGGATCGAGGTGTCGGCCACGAACAGGGTCCGACCCTTGGCTAGAACGATCGACAGGCCGATCAGCCGGTCCTTGACGTCGATGACCCGGCGGACCTCACGCAGGACCATGTTGAAGTTCCGCGTCGTACCCGACACCACCGCATCGGCATCGCCGAGCGCGACCATGGCGGCGGCGAAATAGTTGCGGTCCTGATTGATCATTCGCTGCACGTCGCGGCGCAAATAGCCCCGACGTTGCAGGCGAGCGTAGAGCCAGTCGGTGTATTCGACGTTCTTGTGGCTGACGCGGGCGTTGACGATTTCGATGCCGAGGCTGTCGAAGTCGAGACCGGCTTCGACGGCGTTCTTGCGGATCAGATCCTCGCGACCCAGCAGGACCGGCGTGCCCAGTTCAGCCTGTTTGAAGGCCCAGGCGGCGCGGATGACCGTGGTTTCCTCGCCCTCGGCGAAGACGACGCGCTTGTTCGGCGCGGCCCGTACGGCCGAGGAAATCTTCTGCATCAGCGCCGCCGACGGATCGACGCGTTCGCGCAGGGCGGCCCGGTAGACGTCCATGTCGGGGATCGCGACGCGAGCCACGCCGGTGTCCATCGCTGCCTGCGCGATGAACGGCGGGATGTACCAGATCAGGCGCGGATCGAACGGCGTCGGGATGATGTAGTCAGGGCCGAACTTGAGTTTGCGGCCCGAATAGGCGGCGGCCACTTCATCCGGCACATCTTCGCGAGCGAGGGCCGCCAAGGCCTTGGCGCAGGCGATCTTCATCTCGTGGTTTACGCGACGGGCCCGCACGTCGAGCGCGCCCCGGAACAGGTAGGGGAAGGCCAGGACGTTGTTGACCTGGTTCACATAATCCGACCTGCCGGTGGCGATAATGGCGTCGGAGCGCACCGACAGCACGTCTTCGGGCGTGATCTCGGGATCCGGGTTGGCCATGGCGAAGATGATCGGATTGGGAGCCATGGAGGCCACCATTTCCTTGGTGATCGCGCCTTTGGCCGACAGACCCAGCACCACGTCGGCGCCGACCATGGCCTCGGCCAGTGTACGTAACGGCGTATCGGTAGCGTGGACGCTCTTCCACTGGTCCATGCCGTGTTCGCGGCCCTTGTAGACCACGCCGTCGCGGTCGCAGACGACCGTGTTCTCGGCCCGAACGCCTGCAGCCTTCATCAGGCCGATGGACGACAGGCCCGCTGCGCCGGCGCCCGCGAGGACCACCTTCAGGTCCTCCAGCTTCTTGCCGACAACGAAGGCGGCGTTGATCAGGCCGGCGGTGGAGATGATGGCAGTGCCGTGCTGGTCGTCATGGAAGACGGGGATGTCCAGCAGGTCCTGCAGCTCGCTCTCGATGACGAAACATTCCGGGGACTTGATGTCCTCCAGATTGATGCCGCCCCAGGTGTCGCCGATGTTCTTGACCACGGTGATGAACTCATCCGGGTCGGTGGTCTTGACCTCGACATCGAAGCTGTCGACGTCGGCGAACCGTTTGAACAGGACGGACTTGCCCTCCATCACCGGTTTGGAGGCCATGTGACCGAGGTTGCCGAGACCGAGGATGGCCGTCCCGTTCGAGATCACAGCGACCAGATTACCCTTGGCCGTGTACTCGTAGGCGAGGTCCGGATCCTTGGCGATCGCCAGCACCGGGATGGCCACGCCGGGCGAATAGGCCAGCGACAGATCGCGCTGGGTGGCCATCGGCTTGGTCGGCGCCATCGAGATCTTGCCCGGCGTCGGGACCCTGTGAAAATCCAGTGCATCCTGATCGGAGAAGGTCTGTTTTTCGGTCTGGTCGGGCATGAGGGCCTTTGCGCGCGCGTCGGTCGGATCAGGGAGATCCCTCTGTCCTAAGGCTCCGCCAGCGCAGGAACAACCGCTGCGCCCAGATTGACGCAAGGTAACCGGTGTCTATTGGCCCGAATGCCGCTGGCCCGAATGCCGCTGGCCCGAATGCCGCTGGAAGGTCAGGGCAGTCCCGCGAGGAATTCGAAGATCGCGGTTTTGGCTTCGGGCTCGTCGAGCATGGGAGCGTGGCCTATGCCGGGGACCTCGGCGTACTCCATATCCGGCGCGGCCTTCTTCATCTTCGCGGCGATGTCGGCGCTCAACAGGTCGGACGTCCCTCCGCGCACCAGAAGGGTCGGCCGGGTTCTCGCCAGCTTGCGGAACGCGGGCCACAGATTGGGGACCAACGCCTTGGCGCCAGCCGCGCGGATCGGCACGGCGATGTCAGGATCGTAGTCGAGGACCGGAGTTCCTTCGGTGCCTTCACGGAACACCCGCCGGGCAAAGGCGTCCCAGTCGGCGTCGGTGTTCAGCGGGAAGGCGATCTCGTTGATCCGCTTTGCATAGGCGGCGGCGGCGGCCCAGGTCGGGGTCTCGACCGGCTGGCCAGAATAGGCGGCGATCCGGGCGAGGCCTTCCGGCGAAACCTGCGGGCCGATGTCGTTGAGGATTGCGGCTGTGACCGCCTTTGGCTTCATCGCCGTCAGAACCATGGTGATGAGGCCGCCCATGGAGGTTCCCATGAACACGGCGCGCTCGATCCCGGCCTGCTCCATCAAGGCCAGAACGTCGCGGGCATAGACGTCGGGGACGTAGGTCATGGCATCAGGCGCCCGATCCGACCGGCCCCGGCCCCGGACATCGACCGCGAGGACGCGACGGCCGCTCTGGGCCAGCAACGGTGCGATGCCTTCGAAATCGGCGCTGTTCCGGGTCAGGCCGTGAATGGCGATGATCGGCAGTTTCGCCGGCCCGGACGCTGGGGCGTAGTCCCGTGCGAAAAGAGCCAATCCATCTGGCGAGGTCCAGCGTCGCTCGGCATATCCGGTATTTGACGCGACCATGGCTTGTCCTTCTGAACGCCCCCGAAACGACGAGGCTAATTCAACATCCGGGGAATTGCGATTCCACCAACGTGGACGATTCGCCGAAAAAGCGAGGTCTGTGGCCGGCGAGACGCTTAACGCGCGAGCCGTTCAGACGCCCAGAAGCTCCTGAACGAACTCATACAGGTTCGGCCCATGGAACAGGAAGCTCTGCACGCCCGCCCGGCGTCCGGCCTCCATGTCGGAGGGACGGTCGCCGATCATGAAGGATCTGGCCGGGTCAATATTGTGGTCGGCGATAGCGCGCAGCAGCATGCCGGGATTGGGTTTGCGGTCGGGGTGGTCGGGGTGAAACCAGGCTGGGTCGGTCGCCTCATGATGCCAGGGCGCGGAATAGACTGCGCCGATCAGCGCGCCCTTAGCGCCCAGCTTGCGCACCAGATGAGTGTTGAAGGCGTTCATCTGGGTCTCGGTGAACAGTCCGCGCGCAACGCCCGACTGGTTGGTGACGATCACCACCAGATAGCCGTGCCGGTTCAACAGTTGAACGGCCTCTGCCGCGCCGGGGATCAACTGCAGATGCTCTTCCAGATGCGGATAGCCGCTGTCGACGTTCAGCACGCCGTCCCGGTCGAGAAAGACGGCGGGAACGCCCGAAGATTTCGCGGTGGGTTCAGTCGTCATGACAGCGAGGGTCTATCGTCCGGCGTTGCAAGTCGCAACGCGAAGTGACCCTGTCGTGTTTGGTGTCTGGAGGCGGCATTTGCTAGGACGCACCATCATCGTCGTGTTCGCCTGATTTGCGGACGCATTTCCGGGCAGGCGCCGCAGCGTCGCTCCGGCCCGATCTCGAGGGCCGCACCAGAGAAGAAGCGATACCCCATGATCCCCTTCATCGACCTCCAGGCCCAGCGTCTTCGTCTCGGCGGCAAGATCGAGGCCGCCGTGCAGGACGCCGTCGTCGCCGGCGCCTGGGTCATGGGCCCACAGGTGCGCCAGTTCGAGGCCGACCTCGCCGCCTTCGGTAAAGCCAAACACGCTCTGGGCTGCGCCAACGGCACCGACGCACTGGCCCTGCCGCTGATGGCCTGGGGGATCGGGCGCGGCGATGCGGTGTTCGTGCCGTCCTTCACCTTCGCCGCGACGGCCGAGGTCGTGCCGTGGTTCGACGCCGAGCCGGTCTTCATCGACGTCGACGCGAGGACCTACAACATGGACGCGGGCCATCTGGAGGCCGCCGTCGAGGCGACGCTGAAAGAAGGCCGTCTTACGCCCAAGGTCGTCATCGCCGTCGACCTGTTCGGCCAGCCTGCCGATTATCCCGCGATCAAGGCGGTGTGCGATAAATACGGCCTGAAGCTGATCGCGGATTCGGCGCAGGGCTTCGGCTGCACCATCGACGGCGACCACCCGCTGAAATCGGCTGATGTCACGACCACCAGCTTCTTCCCGGCCAAGCCGCTGGGTTGCTATGGCGACGGCGGCGCGGTCCTGACCGACGACGACGATCTGGCCCAGCTGATGGATTCCATCCGCGTGCACGGCAAGGCCGTCGCTAACGACTTGAAGGACCGCACCTTCGACCACGACCCCAAATACCTGAACATGCGCGTCGGGCTGAACAGTCGTCTGGACACCATTCAGGCCGCCGTCCTGATCGAGAAGCTCAAGGTCTTCGGTGAGGAGATCGAGTGGCGCAACCGGATCGCCAAACGCTACAACGAACTGCTGGCCCCGCACGTGGCCGCTGTACCGACGGTGCCGCAAGGCAATGTCTCCAACTGGGCCCAGTACACGATCGAGCATCCGAACCGGGACGCCCTCGCGGCTCACCTCAAGGAGCAGGGCATCCCGACGGCGGTCTACTATCCGATCCCGCTGCACCTGCAGCCAGCCTATGAGATGTATCCGCGCGGACCGCAGGGCTTGCCGGTGACCGAGCGTCTGAAGGAGGTCGTCATCAGCCTGCCGATGCACGCCGACCTCGACGAGGCGACCCAGGACAAGGTCATCGCCGCCATCGCCAGCTTCAAGGGCTAAGCCATGAACCCGACCCTGCTCCACAATCCCCTTCGCGCCGGCGTCGCCGGTGTCGGCGTCATGGGCCGCAACCATGCGCGCGTGATGTCCGAGATGCGCGAGTTCGACCTCGCCGTCGTCTTCGATCCCGACGCCGCCGTCGCCGGTAACGTCGCAACCGCTTTCGGCGCCCAGCCCCTGACCACCGCCGCCGATTTCGTTGCGGCTGGTCTGGAGGCCGCCGTCGTATCCACGCCCAACCGCCACCACGCCGACCTGTCGGTCGCCCTGTCCGAAGCCGGCGTGCATGTGCTGGTCGAGAAACCGATCGCCGCCACCGTGGCCGACGCTCAGCGCATGATCGACGCCGCCAAGGCCAATGATCGCGTGCTGATGGTCGGTCAGGTCGAGCGCTTCAACCCGGCGGTCGAGGCGGTCAAACGCGCGATCGAGGGCGAGGAAGTGATCTCGATCCAGATCACCCGCGTCGGCCCTTTCCCGCCCCGGATGGGTGAAGTCGGCGTGGTCATCGACCTGGCGGTCCATGACATCGACATCATCCGCCACCTGACCGGCTCGGAGATCGTGGAGGTCCAGCCGCAACTGGCCAAGACCCGCGCAGATCGCGAAGACACGGCCCTGCTTCAGTTCCGGCTCGAGAACGGCGTCATCGCCCACATCACCACCAACTGGGTCACCCCCTACAAGACCCGCACCCTGCAGGTCGCGACTCACAACAAGTTCGTGGTGGCCGATCTGATGACGCGTCAGGTCACCGAGTATTTCGGTCAGCAGCCCGACGGGTCCTACTCCACGCGCGGCGTGATGAGCTGGCCCGCCGAGCCGCTGAAGAAGGAGCTGGAAGCCTTCGCCCATGCCATCCGCACCGGTGAAACCCCGGCGGTCACCGGCGAGGATGGGCTACGAAATCTCGAGGTCGCCCTTAGGTGTCTGGGCGAGAGCTGAGGTTGTCCCTGCGACATCATCGAAGGTGACAGGTTTCCGTAAGGGAGCGGTAGCATCTTCGCTCCACACTGGCGCCAGTAACCCCCTGCGCGTCGGCACCATGACATCCGAGACATCGTCTTCTTCGATCGCATCCGCTTCGGCCCCGGATCGCGAGGAGCTGCGCCTGGCGAGCCTGCGCTCCCTGCGGGTGACGGGCGCAGAGCCCGACACCGTGATCGACGCTGCGGCCCGATTGGCGGCCGACCTGTTGTCGTGTCCGATCGCCCTGGTGTCGGTGGTCGACGAGGCGCAGCAGTGGTTCAAGGCACACATCGGGCTCGACATCTGCTCGACCCCGCGCGACCAGTCATTTTGCGCCATCGCCCTCGATCTGCCGGCGCATGATGTTCTGGTAATCGAGAATGCGGCGCTGGATCCAAGGTTTGCCGCCAATCCGCTGGTCGTC
>DASVTM010000411.1:0-7041 GCA_036387575.1 Brevundimonas sp. | reverse complement strand
CGGCAGGTCGGCGTCGAGCTGACGGATCAGGCTGGCGACCGGGGCAGTCGCTGCGGGCCGGGGCTGGTCGAGATCCGGGGAGCCGGGCGCCAGCCAGTGGGCCCTGCCCTCGCCGATCACTGCGTCCGCCTGGCTCAGGTCCGCGCCCGGAATGACGGCGATGTAGGGCGCATCGTCGCTCGCACCGAACAGCGCCGGGCGCGCCAGCCAGAAGGCGACTAGCGCCAGCAGCAGCAGGCGAAGCAGCAGCAGAGGCCATTCATCGAAGCGCAGTCGGGACCGCGGACGCGGCTTCTGCCTCAGCCAGCGGAGTGCGGCGAAGTCTGTCGGCTGTTGCTCGCTGCGCCGGGCGATGTGGATGACCAGCGGCACGATCAAGGCTGCGAGCGCGGCGAGCCCTGCCGGTAGAAGCAAGCCCGGCGTCATGAATATTCCGCCGCGTCATGGGCGCTGAACAGCCGCCGCAGCGGCAGGTCGACCGGCTGACCCAGCACATGTTCGGCACGCCGGATGCCGGTGGCGTCGAGCCGCGCGTGCAGGGCCGACCGCGCCTCTCCGAACCGGCGCAGGAACTCGGCGCGCAGGGCCGGGCCGTCGCCCAACAACTCTTCGCCAGTCTCCGGATCCCGGAAGCGATAGCCGCCATTGAAAGCGAAATCCTTCTCGCCCACGGTCAGCATCTCAACCACGAGCACCTCGCGTCCGGCTGCCGCCAAAGTCTCGGCCAGATCGACGACCCCGGGCTCGAAACAGTCGCTCAGGACGACGACCAGATCGTGCGCCCCGATCCGCTCCCATACGGGGGCAAGCTGGTCCTCACGCGCGAAGACGCCGACGGGTTGCAGCGGCAGAAGTTCGAGCAGCAGCCGGTCGCGCTGGCGTAGCCCGGTCGCGGGTGGCAGCAACCGCAAGCCCTGATCGTTCAGCGCCATCCAGCCAAAGCGATCGCCCTGCTGCATCGCCAGCTCGGCGATGGACTGAGTCAGCGACTTCGCCGCATCGAACCGCGTCGCGCCCGAACCGACGTCCACCTGCCCCATCGAGGCCGAGGCGTCCATCAGGATCCAGACAGCGACCGGGCTCTCGCGCTCGGCCTCACGCACGAAGAATTTGTCCGACCGGCCATAGAGTTTCCAGTCGATCTGGCGCAGTTCGTCGCCGCGCTCATAGGCCCGGTACTGGGCGAACTCGAGGCCCGCGCCCCGGCTATGGCTCTGGTGAAGGCCCAGACCATGAGACCCGACCGCCCGGCGCGTGATCAGGCGCAGGCTCTTCAGCCGGCTCCGCACGTCTGGGGGGATGAAGTCGGTCACGCCTCGGCTCTTGGATTTAAGTGGTCGGCATGGGCGTGGCGCGGACCAGTGCGGCCACGATGTCGTCGGCGCTGCGGCCCTCCGCCTCGGCGGCGAAGGACAGCAACAGGCGGTGGCGCATGACCGGCGCGGCCAGGGCGACGATATCCTCGCGCGTCGCGGCCAGCCGTCCCTGCAGCAGGGCGCGCGCCTTGGCCGCCAGGATCAGCGACTGGCCCGCCCGGGGACCGGCGCCCCATTTGACGTATTTTCGGACCTCTTCCGGCGCGCCCTCGCCCGGGCGGCTGGTGCGGACGATCTTCGTCACCCAGCTTAGCAAGGCATCGCTGAAATGGACCTCGCGGACCAGCGCCTGCAGCGCCAGAACCTCTTCGCCCGTCATCACGGCGGGAACCGCGCCGACCTTTGCGCCTGTCGTCTGGGCGAGGATGTCGCGCTCTTCCTGTTCGCTGGGGTATTCGACACGGATGTGCAGCAGGAAACGGTCGAGCTGCGCCTCCGGCAGCGGATAGGTGCCGGCCTGTTCCAGCGGGTTCTGGGTCGCCAGGACGAAGAACGGCTCGTTCAGCTTGTGGGTCACACCGGCGTAGGAAACCGTGTGCTCCTGCATGGCTTCGAGCAGGGCGGCCTGGGTCTTGGGCGGGGTGCGGTTCAGCTCATCGGCGAGGAACAGGTTGGTGAAGACCGGGCCGGGCTGGAAGCGGAAGCTGCGGTGACCCGTCCCATGGTCCTCTTCCAGCAGTTCGGTACCCAGAATGTCGCTGGGCATCAGGTCGGGCGTGAATTGCACCCGGCGAAACTCGAGCTTGAGCGCCTCGCCCAAGGACCGGACAAGCAAGGTCTTGCCGAGACCGGGAACGCCCTCAAGCAAGCAGTGCCCTCCCGCCAGCAGGCCGATCAAGAGTTGCTCGACCACATCTTGCTGGCCGACGATGGCTCGGGCGATGGCTGCGCGGAGATCACCCAAACGGGCGAGCTGCGCCTGAATGTCGGCTTCGGAGACGGTATCGGTCATGGCAGGTCCCGGGGAGGGGTAAGAAGGCGAACTGGAAAAGGCGTCAGGAACTGAGGGCGTACATCACGATGTTGACCCCGAACCGGGTATTGTCGACGGCGAGGAAACGCTTGTTGCGCCAGTCGTAGTCCCACTCGCAGCCATAGTCCTTGTTGCTGTAGAGCAGGCCCAGACGGCCGTTGATCTCGATACCCTTGAGGTAGTCGTGGACGAGATCATCACCCCAGCCGTTGAGCTCCAGTCCGGTGTTGGGCGGACCGTCGTCGAAGGTGAAGAAGCTGCGATAAATCGGATGGGTCTTGGGCAGGGTCTTGAGCGCCGCCGGGCCGAAGATCGAGCGCATCTGGGTCTCGAACGAGCGCGCGAACAAGCCGTCGATGTCGTGATTGCAGTCGTCCACGAAAACGAAGCCGCCATTGCGGACATACCGTTCGAAATTGCGCCGCTCGGCCGGCGAAAACTCCACCAGCTTGTGCCCAGCGAGATAGCAGAACGGAGCCGTCAGCATCCGGGGGTCGGAGAGCGGGATGACCCGCTCGGCGGGATCGACGCGCAGGGTGGTGTAGTCGATCAACGAAGTGATCAGGTTGGACGGCATCCGCTGATCCACGTCCCAGTCACCCGAGTCATAGCGCAGTCGCGTGAACCAGAAATCGTAGCTACCCGCAGCAGACGCCGCAGCGAAGCGCGGCAGGGCGGACAGGGCGAGCCCGGCCAGCCCCCCTGCCCCCAACCGGAGAAACTGCGCCCGGTTCATGCCCCCGAGTGGGCCCTCGACCGGACTGCGGCCATCAAACCGCGTCCGACAGCGAGGTGAAGGTGAAGTCGCGCAGCTTCATCGGCGGCAGGATCATGGTGGTGTCGCCTTCGTCGCTTTTCACCCGAACCGGACGACCGAGTTCCTCGACGTTGTTAAGCATGATCACCGGCGACTCGTTGAACCGGAAATTCTTGACCGGATGTTTGATCTGGCCGTTCTCGATATAGAAGGTCCCGTCGCGGGTTAGGCCCGTCAGCAGCACGGTCTGCGGATCGACCATGCGGATGTACCAGGTGCGGGTCACCAGGATGCCGCGCTCGGTCGTGCGGACCAGGTCCGCCGTCGACTTGTCGCCCCCGGACATGATCAGATTGCCCGGGCCGGCCATAGCCGTCTTGCCCTGCTTCTGAGCCCAATAGCGGGAATACTCGAGGTTAGAGATCTTGCCGTTCTCGACGATCGGCATGCGCGTTCGCGCGAGGCCATCCCCGTCCCACGGATAGACCGCGGCGTCGGGGTAGGATGGGTCGGTGAAGAAGTTCACCTCGGCGCCGAAGACCTGCTCGCCGGTTTTGTTGCCGCCGCCTGCCTTGGACAGGAAGCTGCGACCTTCGTCCGCCGAGCGGGCGTCGAAGAAATTCATCATGAAGCCGATCAGGCCCGCCGCAGCCGCAGGCTCGAGGATCACGGTGTATTTGCCGGGCTCCAAGGCCATGGCCTCGGCCGAAGCGCTGGCCTTGCGCATGGCGATGCGCACGTCGGCGCCCGCCTGGAAATTGGCGACGTCCTGAACATTGTCGCCCACCCACCCGGAGCCGCGACCATCGGCAGTGCGCACCGTGCAGGTGTAGTCGGCGCTGGTTGAGGTCTGGTAGCCGTAGTTGCCCTTGCTGTTCATGAAGGCGACGAAACCGGCGACATCCTCAAGATAGCCGGCGGCGATCAGGTTTGCTTCCTTGCAGGGCCCGATCGAGTCCGCCGCCACCTTGGACCGGAACTCAGGTGTGATGGCGGCGGTCGCGGCGCTGAACGTCGGGGTCGCCGTATAGGTCTGGGGTCCGACTGCCGGCATGAACTCCGGGTTCTCGGGAGCCAGTTTCGCCAGTTCCTCAGCCCGGCGCACGACCCGCTCCAGCGAGGCGTCGTCAAACTGGTTGATCTGTGCCGTTCCCACCCGCTTGCCGAAGGCCACCTGGACGGACAACTCGACGTTGTCGACGATGCCGCTGGTCGAGACGTTGTTCAGGGCGAATCGAATATTGCCCCGCGTCGACCCGGAAAGCTGGGCGATACATTCGTCGGCCGTGGACAGGGCCACGACCTTCGTCAGGATAGTCTTGGCTTGCGCCTCTGGAAGAATGCTCATCTGTCAGACTCCTTGGTGCGCGATCAGCCGAGCGAACGGGCGGTGTTGATGACGTTGATGCCGTTGAAACGCGCGGTCGAAGACCCGTGCGATACGGCCGAGACCTGGGCAGGCTGGCCCTTGCCGTCGAAGAACGAACCGCCGAGGCGGTAATCGCTGGCGTCGCAGACCCCGGCGCAGGCGTTCCAGAACTCCGGCGTGCGGATCTGATAGGCCACATCCTCGATCTGGTGGGTGATTTCGCCGTTCTTGATCTCATAAAACAGCTCGCCGCCGAACTGGGCGTTGTAGCGTTGCTGGTCGATGGAGAACGAGCCGTCGCCGATGATATAGACGCCGTCCTCCACATCCGAGATCATGTCGGCAACGCTCATCTTGTCCTTGCCGGACTCCAGCGAGACATTGGCCATGCGCTGGAACTGGACGTTGGACCAGCTGTCCGCATAACAGCAACCATCGGACGCTGGTTTGCCCTCGATGTGTGCTTGGTCGCGGATGGCCTGATAGCCGACCAGCTTGCCGTCGCGAATGAGGTCCCACTCCTTCGTCTTCACCCCCTCGTCGTCATAGCCGACGTAGCCCAGGCTGCCGGGCTGGAGCTTGTCGGCGACGATGTTCACCTTGTCGCTGCCGTACTGGAAATGGCCTTTCAGCTTGTCCATCGTGGCGAAACTGGTTCCCGCATAGTTGGCCTCGTAACCTAGAACCCGGTCGAGCTCGAGCGGGTGACCCACCGACTCATGGATGGTCAGCCAGGTGTGCGAGGGATCGAGGACCAGATCGTACTTGCCCGGCTTGACCGACGGCGCCGTCAGCTTGGCGCGCGCCTGCTGAGCGGACGCGATGGCGTCTTCCTTCATATCGTAGGACTGGCCGTAGACGGTGACCCCGTTTGGCAGGACGGTCTTGCCCGAAGGCGCGCCGTCCAGATATTCGAAGCCCAGACCCATGGGGGCGGACAGGCCGTCGCGGCTGCGGAACTTGCCTGTCGCCTTGTCGATCACCGTGACCGACGTGGGCGCCCAGATGCGGTGGACGTCCTGATCGATGTAGGAGCCGTCGGTTGAGGCGAAATACTTCTGCTCGTTGACGAGGAACAGCATCGACCGAATGAAGTCGGCCCCGGCGCCCATGGCTGCGGCATTGACGCCCAGCAGCAGATCGACCTTTTCCTGGATCGGCACTTCCATCGAGTTCTTGACGATAGGCGTGCGCCACGAGACCTCGCCCACGCCTGTCACCGGGGCCAACTGCACCGGCTCGGTCAGGGTTGGCGCATTCGCTTTCGCGATGGCGACGGCCTGCTGCGCCGCCTTGGCCACGGCGTCCACGGTCATGGCGTTGGTCGCGGCGAAGCCCCAGGCTCCGTCCGCGATCACCCGCACGCCGACGCCGGTCGATTCGGTGTTGACGATGTTCTCGACGTTGGCTTCACGCGTGATGACAAACTGGCGCAGATAGCGGCCAACCCGCACGTCGCAGTAGGTGGCTCCGGCCGATTTCGCGGCATTCATGGCCACATCAGCAAGCGTCTTCTTGATCCCGACATCCAGCGTCGAGACCAGATCCTCGGCGGCTATGGCTCGCCCGGCGAACAGGGAGGGCATGAGCAGCCCGCCCACTCCTAGCGAACCAAAAGACAGGAAATCGCGTCTGTGCATTGGTTCGCCTCCGCCTGCGAAACGTGCAGGTCGCGATCTGGATGGGAGATAGATGGGCCGGGCCTCAGGCTCCGGAATGTCGATCATTGCCGCGTACGCGCCCGAGGTCAAACGCTGATCTTTCCCGACAAGAGCGATTTCAGCTTGCCCACACAGGAAATAAAGCCGCCGTCGATCAGACAAGCTTCAGGTTGAGGCATTCGAAGTGGTCGAGTTGGAAGGGCCATCAGTCGCAACGTCTCGCGTGGCGGGTGTGACGTTGCTCTCGGGCAGGTCGAGCCGTCGCGAGCCGGATCACGGATTTCCGGTCGCGCCCTGTGGCGGCTTTTGGCCAGGCGGTCTCGCCGGCCATGTGGTTTAGGTCCGGCGCTCGGCGTTTCGCCGATCCGCTTGTCGCATGCCCCCGTTCGCCATCATCAACTCCAGGCGGATCTCAATCAGCCTTTGCTCGATGCTTCCGAGCATCAGCGCGAATGCGGATATCACCATCGCGATCCCGGTCACGGACAGCGCGATCCAGGGCGTATTCTCGAATATCATGGCCGTCGCGAGAAACACGATGGCGAAGATCGCAAAGGACATTGCCGTAGCCCACGCTCCCAATATCCTCATCAGGGAGCGGCGCGGCGCCACCCTGTTGATACGGGTGTTTTCAAGCCTGCGATCCTTGCCCCGTCGTTCCGATTTTGCGCGCCGGTCGCCCGGCTCCAGTTCACTGCCTTCGGCGATTTTTTCGGCTTCCAGTGACATGTCCCCTGCCTCTTTTTCTAGTCGACCAATTGTGAGCCGCCGTCTCGCGGGCCGACGCCTGTGGGCACCGGCACGTCGGATGTGGCGTAGTTGGCGTTGATGATGAGCGAAGGCGCTCCCTTGAGTTGCAGTGATCGTGCGACAATCACCGTCCAGGCGCTGTCCCTTGCGACGTC
>DASVTM010000410.1:0-7293 GCA_036387575.1 Brevundimonas sp. | reverse complement strand
CTGAGGCCGCTGAATTTCAATCCGGCCGGACCCTAGAGCGTCGGCGTGTGCGCCGCAACGCAGCCTTACGGCGTGGCGGGCTTTTTCGAGAAGTAGGTCTCGACTTCGGCAGGAAAACGGCGGGCTTTGACGTCAGAGGCGTAACTTGCGACCGCGCGGTCGATTTCTCCACGCAGATCGGCATATTTGCGCACGAACCTAGGGGTCCAGTCGAACATGCCCAGCATGTCGTTGGTCACCAGGATCTGACCGTCGCAGGCCGCCGAGGCGCCGATTCCTACCGTCGGCTTGTCGATGGTCTCGGTGATCTCGCGCGCTACGCCCTCGGCGGTGCCCTCGATGACGATGGCGAAGGCTCCCGCGTCGGCTGTCGCCTCGGCTTCTGCGATGACCCGCAGCCGCTCGTCGTCGGTCTTGCCCTTGGCCTTGAAAGCGCCCTCGGTCAGGACGGCCTGAGGCCGTAGACCGACGTGGCCCATGACCGGGATGCCGCGCTGGACCAGATAGGCGATGGTCTCGGGCACCGTCGGACCGCTTTCCAGCTTCACCGCCTGTGCGCCTGTTTCCTTCATCATGCGGGCGCAGTTGTCGTAGGCGACTTCCTTGGCCCCTTCATAGGAGCCGAACGGCATGTCGATCACGACCATGGCCCTCTTCGATCCACGCATGACCGCCTGGCCATGCAGGATCATCATCTCCATCGTCACGCCGACGGTGTTGGGGAGGCCATGCACCACCATCCCGACGCTGTCGCCGACCAGCAGCAGGTCGCAGTGGTCGTCCAGAAGCGTGGCGGTCGGGGCGTCATAGGCGGTCAGGCAGACGATCGGGTCGCCTCCTTTACGCTTCATGATATCCGGCGCGGTGAGACGGCGGACCGTTTCCTGCTTCTGGCTCGACATGGGATCAGGCTTCCTGGGACAACTTCATGACACCGGCGGCGGCAAGCGCGATCAGCGCCGCTGCCGTGATCCAGAATAGCTGCATTCCGCTCATCGAGCCAAACGACAGATCGGCGAGCCCCACCTGATCCAGTATCGACTGGACCGCATCCTGAGTGCCGACGCTGGCGGCCTGAATGCCCTCACCCAACGCACGACCGGCGACAGGGGAATCGGACGTGGACAGATTGACGTTCACACGTACGGCCTGACTGACCGCCACAGCCCCGCCGACCAGACCGGCCAGTGTCAGGGCAAGCGTGCGAACTCGTGAGCTTGAAGCCAGCTTCGTCTCGACATCAGCCACGAACAGCGGCGCATCGGGCATATGTGGCGTCCGAGCGAACAGACGCTCGATATCCGGATCGAATTCGTCAGACGACATTCGACACCCTTCCCAGCATTGGCGACTCCGGCCGAAGCCGGGCGCGGAGTTTATCCAGACCACGTTTGACATGAGACTTCACCGTACCAAGCGGCAGATTCATGGCAGCCGCGATTTCCGGGTGGGACATCCCTGCCCCGTGACAGAGTGAGACGCAGACCCGTTCGGTCTCGCTCAGCGATTTCAGGGCCTCGTCCAGATCCACCAGACCGGGCGTGTCGATCGACGGCGCAGTCTCTTCCGTCTCTATTTCAGCGACGTAGCGAGCGTCCTTCGACTTGCGCTTCAGATACAGCCGTGCGGCGATCCGCTTGACCCAGGCCGCGAACGTGCCCTCGCCCCGGAACTCGGAACACCGCTGGAACGCGGTCAGGAAAGCGTCCTGGGCTACGTCATCGGCCTCGGACGTCTGGGCTCCCATGCGACGCAGCAGGGCGCGGACGGCGGAGCCATGCCTTCGCACCAGCTCGCCGAACTCCCGCCGCCCGCCCGCCGCCGCAAGGGCGGCGAGCTCCACGTCATGGAAGTCCATCAGGGACTTGGTCATCACAGTTTCCCCCTGTCGTGACCGTTCTCAGTCCTTGTTCTTGTTGAAGAAGCTCAACATGATGAAGGCCAGACCGATGGTGGTCGGGATGCAGGCCAGCCCGAACAGGCCATTGCCGATATGAGCCGGGCCGTCACCCCAGCTGTCGTTGGTCCAGCCCATCTCGCCGACCAGGCCGAAGGCTGCGATGCCGATGCCGACCGCCAGCCAGATGATGCCCCGGCGAATGTCCCGGGTGCGCGATGAAAGGTTCTTGGTCACTTCAAGGCCCATGGCTTCGATGACTTCGGGTGGCAGAGGCTGCCCCTTGTCGATGGCCGCGCGGACCGTGGTCTGAAGCTCGCGGCGTTCGCGGCTCTTGAAGTAGCCGGGGCCGAGGATGATCGCGACGATCGATCCGAAGACGACCGCCGTGACGAGGATAGGGGTAAGTTCCATGACTGGTTTCCTTTGTTGCGCCGGAGCCTGATGTCCCGGCCTTCTGATAACAAGAGGCGTGGGTGGCCCCGAACAGATGCGGTTTCAGACGTGAAACTTTCGTAAGGCGATCGGTCGCGCCGATTTGATCGCGGAACGCCGTTCCGAACCTCGACATTCCACGCCTTACGGTCAAGGTTGTCTGCGTCGGCCTGCGCATTCGCAAGCGACATCAAGGGAGGACGCGATGCTTCTGCCCCACCTATCGGCGCTGGGCTGGTTTCACACTCTGGGCAGCCTGCCCGCTGTTCCCTTGGCGCTCTACATGTTGATCCGCCACGGGCGGATCACGCCGGAAGCCGTCACCGGCAAGGCCTGGCTGGTGTTCATGTTCATCGGCGCGATCTCGGGCGCACTGGTGATCAAGGATCCGCCCGGCGTCGCGATCACCATACTCAGCCTCGGCTCGCTGATCGTGGGATCAACGATCCACAAGGCTACGGCTCTCGGCGGCCATCGCGACTGGATCCAGACCGTGGCCCTCAGCACCGCCACCTTCACCCTGTTCCTGCCGAGCCTGACGGAGACCCTGACCCGCCTCCCCGCCGGCGACCCGATCGCCGCCAGCCCGCAGGCGCCGCTGGTCGTCGCTTTGCAGCTCGGGCTGGTCGTCTGCCTGATCGTCGGCGTGACGCTACAGTTGCTGTTTCTGAAGCGTGCGCCACAGGTTACGATGGCGGCTACGGCGCCCGCCTGACGCAGTGTCAGCGGGCTACACCTTCAAGGAGCGTCCCATGTCCCAGGTCACCTATCGCATCGTCGAGCACGACGGAGGCTGGGCCTACAAGCTGGGCGACACCTTCTCCGAGACCTATCCCGACCACGACAGCGCCCGCGTCGGCGCCGTCCGCGCTTCGCGTGAACAGAGGTCACCCGACGAGACCGCCTTCATCGAATACGAAAACACCTCGGGCCAGTGGATCACCGAACGCGCCGACGGCCACGACCGTCCCGAGACCAGCGTCGAGGGCTAAGCCTTTCTTCCAGCGCGTGCCGTCAGGTCGCTCTTCCACCGAAGGGCGGCCTGATACACGGGCGCTTGCCCGTGTGAGATATGAGCCCTGTATACGAGCTGCCCAGGCCAGGCGCGGTCCGGGCTATTCCAGCCGGAGACGACGCGCGTTAGCATGGCCTTCCCGCTCCTACCCGCTGGACGTCGCAGATGCTGAAGAAACGCTCGGTCGTCTTGTCGGGACACGCCACGTCAGTGGCTCTGGAAGAAGAGTTCTGGGCGGTTCTGGACGCATTCGCCGAGGATCGGAAGATGAGCCGTGCTGGGTTTCTGGCGTGGGTTGACGAGACGCGCGGGCGGCGGCCTCTCGCTTCTGCGTGCCGGATTCTGGCGCTGGAATGGGCGGCGGGGAAACACCGTTTGACAACGGCCTGAGCGAGCGCATTGTCGGCGAAAGTTTCGGGGGAAACACCATGACATTCGACAAATCGCTGCTGCCGTCAGCCGTGTTCGGCGGGCTGATCGCCGTGGGGCTGATCGGCGCCGGGATCTTCGTGGGTCAGGGCGTAATCAACGCCCGGGTCGGCGATCGGCAGGTGACCGTGCGCGGCGTTTCCGAGCGCAATGTGATTGGCGATCTGGCGGTGCTGTCGCTCCGATTCACGGCGGCGGGCGAGGAACTTCCTGAGGTTCAAGCAAGGATCGATGGCGATCTGGCGCTGGTGCGCGGGTTTCTGAAGGCTCAGGGGTATCCAGACGATATCGTAGCGCTGGGGCGGCTGGAAGTCACCGATACCAAGAGCCGTGAGTATGTGTCGAGCGAAGCCGTGCCGCACTACATTCTGGCGCAGACCGTGGTGGTTCGGACCAATGACGTGAACCGCGTGGCGGCGACCGGCCGGGCGCTGAACGATCTGGTGCGGCAGGGCGTGGTGCTGGACTTTACGCCGCCGACCTATGTGTTCACCAAGCTCAATGAGGTGCGATGATCGCTGAGGCGACCGCCTCGGCCCGGACCGGCGCAGAGCAGTTCGCCAAGGATTCTAAAACGCCCCTGGGCGGCATTCGTCAGGCCACCCAGGGGTCGTTCGAAATACTGGCCCGTGACGACATCGGCGACGAAACCTCCTCGCTGAACAAGAAGGTCCGCGTCGTGACGACGGTCACCTATCAGCTGAAATAATCAGCCGAGAGCGCTGTATTAGTTCGTTTGCGGCGAAGGCGCGTCGGGCAGGCGCGGAGCCTCGACCTTGGGCAGATTGACGTCGACGTCGATGTCTTTCTTGGCGGGCTCCATGCCGCCGCGCGCGAAGACGAAATAGGCGATGATCGCGACGAGGACCAACAGGCCTCCGACGATGAACGCCATGCCAGTGTTGCCGCCGCCGCTGTTGCCGCCGCCGTTATTGGAGCCGGTGTTGTTGGCGCCGTTGTTCATGTTGTCGGACATTGATGAAATCCCTTCCTTTGCCATCCCTGTGGCCATCGAACGGAGCCGAAGCGCTGCGGTTCCGTTGAAGCATGACGGTAAGGATCACGCGCGGGACTGACTTTGCCCGCCGTACTCCCTATGTTCCGGCTATCCAGCCCTGTACGAGTCGCTCTTTGTCCGATCTGCCGACCCCCCGCATCTCCGATCTCGCCCGTTCGCGCGGCCCCAATGGCGTGTCGTCCGAAGCGCCTGATTACATGGCGGGGCTCAACGTCGAGCAGCGGACGGCGGTCGAGACGACCGAGGGGCCGGTGCTGGTGCTGGCGGGCGCGGGCACGGGCAAGACGCGGGTGCTGACCACCCGGTTGGCGCACATCCTCAAGCTGGGCAAGGCCAGGCCGTGGGAACTGCTGGTCGTCACCTTCACCAACAAGGCTGCGCGCGAGATGCGCGAGCGGATCACGCACCTGATCGGGCCGTCGTCGGAGGGTCTGCGCTGGCTCGGGACGTTCCACTCGGTGGCGGCGCAGATCCTGCGGCGGCGCGCTGAGCTGGTAGGGCTGAAGTCGAGCTTCACTATCCTGGACACCGACGATCAGGAGCGGCTGCTGAAACAGCTGCTGGAAGCCGCCAATCTCGACACCAAGCGCTGGACGCCCAAGTCGCTGGCCAGCCAGATCGACCAGTGGAAGAACCGGGGCTGGACGCCGGACAAGCTGCCCTCGACCGAGGATTTCGCCAACGGCAAGGGTCAGGCGCTGTACGCCGCCTATCAGTCCCGGCTGGCGACGCTGAACGCCTGCGACTTTGGCGATCTGTTGCTGCACAACCTGACGATTCTTTCGAAACATGCGGATATCGCTCAGGAATACCGGGATCGGTTCAAATACATCCTGGTCGACGAGTATCAGGATACGAACGTCGCCCAGTACCTGTGGCTGCGGCTGCTGACGTCCTCGACTGGCAACGTCTGCTGCGTCGGCGATGACGACCAGTCGATCTATGGCTGGCGCGGGGCCGAGGTCGACAACATCCTGCGCTTCGAAAAGGACTTCCCGGGCGCCAAGATCGTCAAGCTGGAGCGCAACTACCGCTCCACCAGCCATATCCTCGGGGCCGCCTCAGGCTTGATCGCGTCCAACCGCGACCGTCTGGGCAAGACGCTGTGGACCGAGGATACGAGCGGCGACAAGGTCCGGGTGCGGGGTGTCTGGGACGGCGAGGCCGAGAGCCGGCTGATCGCCGACGAGATCGAGACCGCAAGACGAACAGGCCAGAAATACAAGGACATGGCGGTGCTTGTTCGCGCGTCGTTTCAGATGCGGGCGTTCGAGGAACGGTTCGTCATGCTGGCCATCCCCTACACCGTGATCGGCGGGCCGCGCTTCTTCGAACGCGCCGAGATCCGTGACGCCCACGCCTATCTGCGATTGATCCAGTCCGAGGACGACGATCTGGCGTTCGAGCGGGTCGTCAACGTGCCCAAACGCGGGATCGGCGAGACCTCGGTGCAGAAGATCCTGTCGATCGCTCGCCACGACGGCGTCTCGGCCATGACGGCGGTGCGCGACCTGATCACCTCCGACGAGCTGCAGGCGCGGACTCGGACGGCGCTGTCGACCTTCGTGCGCGATCTCGATCGCTGGAGGCTGCTGGCCCACGACACGCGCCACTGGGAAGTCACCGAAACCGTGCTCGAAGAGAGCGGTTACACCGACATGCAGAAGGCCGACCGCGTCACCGGCCAGACGCGGCTGGATAACCTCAAGGAGCTGGTGCAGGCGATGCAGCAGTTCGAGACCCTGCAGGCCTATCTGGAGCACGTCTCGCTGGTCATGGACCTGGACAAGGGCGACCGCGATGATCCGAACGGCGACGGATCGGTGCAGATCATGACGCTGCACGGCGCCAAGGGGCTGGAGTTCCCGCTGGTGTTTCTGCCGGGCTGGGAAGAAGGCGTGTTCCCGTCGCAGCGCTCGATCGACGAGAAGGGCGAGAAGGGCCTCGAGGAGGAACGTCGTCTCGCCTATGTCGGCGTCACGCGGGCCAAGTCGGATGCGCGGATTTCGTTCGCCGCCAACCGTCAGGTCTATGGCCGCTGGACCACGCAACTGCCGAGCCGGTTCGTCGACGAACTGCCCATCGCCCACGTCGAGGCCGAGAGCGACACCGGCTATTACGGGGCCTCGGGCGGGATGAAGGAGGCCAAGTCCCGCTGGGACGACGCGCCGTCGTTCGGCTCCGGCTACTCGTCGCCGGGCTGGAAACGGGCGCAGTCGTTCACCTCCGCCCAGCCGTCGCGCCCGGCCCACGCCCGCCACGCCGTCATCGAGGGTGAAGGCCGCTTAGTGGCGACCGCAGATCCCAAGGCAGGCTCGGGCTGGGTGCGCGGCGAGCGCGTCTTCCATCAGAAATTCGGCTACGGCTCGGTGCGGGTGATCGAAGGCAACAAGCTGACCGTCGAGTTCGAAAAGGCCGGCGAGAAGAAGGTCATCGACACGTTTGTGGAGAAGGCGGAGTGACGATTTCGATGGATTTTGCTAAGGTGGCGACATGGCC
>DASVTM010000409.1:0-6136 GCA_036387575.1 Brevundimonas sp. | reverse complement strand
GGTCGCCGCTCAAGCTTCACATAGCTCATCGAGACCGCATCAGATCCACAGCGCCAGCGCGGCAGAGCTGATGGGTCCATCACGCTGTGCTGTGTTCGAGGTGTAGCTGACCTGGCTGTCGCGGCAGCCGCAGGCACAGCGGAAGCGGTTGGATCGCCCCTCCCGTGGCCAAGCCTCTGTGCGTCCGAAGAGGGGTCGCGGATCGATCAGGGCGGCATGACCGCAGCCGACGCGCTCGCACCGGACCACCAGCCGACGACCGACTTCCGGCGCTATGTCTTCCCGGGCGACGCGCGGGCGGTTTTGATCGGGCATTCGTCACCGGGACGCGTTCTGAACGAGGCAGCCGACCCGCCGCAATTCCAGGCGAGCGACATACCGCTCGACAGCGCCGGGCGAACCCGCGCTCAGATGCTCGAGGACCTGCTGCGCAGCGGGCCATGTGTCTTCGCGGCTCGCTAACTCAGCGTCTAGCTCAGCCAGCATCACGGCTAACGCTCCGTCATTCATTTCTGCTCTCCGGTTTGCCACCCGAAGCCGTTCTGACTCCGAGAGGGCCAAAGCCGCAAGATGAATGTTCGTGTTTCGTTCTAGTTATCGACAGGCTCGAGCAAGAGATGTGTAAAAACTCAGGTTAGGGTCGCGGTTAGGGTACACCCGCGCCGAAACAGCTATCCCGCTGAATAAAAACAATTAAATCGGACCGCCTGGTGGAGCCGAGGGGAGTCGAACCCCTGACCTCGTCATTGCGAACGACGCGCTCTACCAACTGAGCTACGGCCCCTCTTCAGGGTTCAGGCGAGCCCGCGACATACGGGGACGAGGGGTACGGTGTCAACGCTCGGGCAGGAACGCAGAAGCCTGCGACCTATGGGCGTTTGGCGAGCCGGGCGACCTCGGCTAGAAGACGCCGGAGAGGGACCGGTTTCCGGTTTCCGTCGTTTCAGGAGTCCAAGGCGTGGGTAGTGCGATCATATGGCTGGTCAATGCCGTCATTTCCCTGATGGTCTGGGCCATCATCGGCACGGCCATCCTGAGCTGGCTGTTCGCCTTTGATGTGATCAACCACCGCAACCGGTTCGTGAACCAGCTGTCGAACTTTCTCGACGCCGTCACGCGCCCCCTGCTGGAGCCGTTCCGCCGTATCATTCCATCACTCGGCGGGATCGATGTCTCGCCGATCGTGGTCCTGCTGCTGCTGGAGTTCGCGCGCCGGATCTTCAACGCGCTGGCTGGTCCGTCGCTGCTGATGATGGGCTAGGCTGGTCGGTTGATACGGCTGAAGGTTGCTGGGAACATCTTCCCGGACGCGAAACCGTGTCTCCGGCGCCGCTCTGCAGCAGGGTCTGTTGCCGCATTGCACGATTCCAGCCTTGCACCGTCCGGCGACCCTCTTAAGGTGCCGGTCTCTGGCCAGACGCCGCTGAACACCACGACTTCATGAGCACAATCGGAACAGTCGCTATCGTCGGCGCCGGACAGATGGGCGTCGGGATTGCCCACGCCGTCGCGCTGGGCGGCTATTCGGTCCGGCTGTACGATATTGCAGCCACCCGCCTGCCACTGGCGTTGGGCGAGATCGCCGCCAACCTCGCACGTCAGGTCGGCAAGGGCACGATCGCCCAGACCGAGGCCGACACGGCGCTCGCTCGCATCCGGACGACTGACTCGCTGGCCGACGTCGGATCAGCCGACCTGGTCATCGAAGCCGCCGTAGAGGACGAGGGGATCAAGAAGATCCTCTATGCTGCGCTGGTGCCGCACCTCGCGCCGCACACCCTGCTGGCGTCCAACACCTCGTCGATTTCAATCACGCGGCTGGCCTCGGCCACCGACCGCGCAGATCGGTTCATCGGCCTGCATTTCATGAAGCCCGCCCCGGTCATGGGCCTGGTCGAGATCATTCGCGGCATCGCGACCTCAGCGGCGACCTATGATACGGCCGTCGCCTTCGCCGAGAGCCTGGGCAAGACCACCACCAACGCCGAGGATTTCCCGGCCTTCATCGTCAACCGGATCCTCGTGCCGATGATGAACGAGGCGGTGTTCACTCTGTACGAGGGCGTTGGGGATGTCGTCTCGATCGACAAGGCGCTGAGACTTGGCGCCAACCATCCTATGGGCCCGCTCGAGTTGGCCGACTTCATGGGGCTGGATGTCGTTCTGGCCATTATGAATGTGCTCTATGACGGGCTGGCGGACTCCAAATATCGGCCCTGCCCGCTGCTGGTCAAATATGTCGAGGCCGGCTGGCTCGGCAGGAAGAGCGGGCGCGGCTTCTACGACTATTCCGGCCCTGTTCCGGTGCCGACGCGATGATCCCCACTTTCGAGAGGCCTGAAGATCTTCCCGGTCAGCAGCGGGTGATGTGGCGGCCCACGCCGGGCGCCCGGATCGGGGCGAGCCTCGCGGCAGTCTGCTGGCCGCCCCTTCTACTGACCTTCTTTATCTGGCCTCCGACCCACTGGATTCCGGGTCGCGAGATCGACTGGCGGCTGGTGGTGTTGTTCGTCGGCCTGATCGCCGCTCCGACGGGGTTGTGGCTGATGGGCAGAGAGCGGGACCGGACCGGACTTCCAGCATCCCGCCTCGGCATAGTCTGGCGGTTCATGCTGTATGGGGGCCTGCTGGGCGGAGCTCTGGCTGTGCTGTTCGCCCTGATTCAGGTCATCATCGGCGCGGTCTTCTCGGGCAGCGTCATGCAGGCTCTCGGATCGACCGAAACCATCCTGCTGATCTACGGCGTCGGCGGCCTGCCCGTCGCGATCCTCGTGGGCGTCAGCTATGCCCTGTGGGCGGGGCTATGCGCGGCCTTTCTCGCCTTCGAGCCGGCTCCGGAAAAGGTCCGCGACCGACTGGGTGTCATGCGTACCGACAAGCGCTGACTTCAGCGTTGCAGAGCGACTTGCTTCGAAGATCCCGGTTCGGCATTCTCACTGTCGAGGTCAGCCTCTGACATTGGGGGCCAACAGATGACCGACACCATCACCTCTGTCATCGAACGGCGAGCAGCTGGATCTGGTGTCGGACCTGTCACTGCGGCTCAGCGGATCGAAACGCTCGACATCCTGCGCGGCTTCGCGGTGCTGGGCATCCTGGCCGTCAACGCCATGACCTTCGCATGGCCTGGCCAGATGGACGCCGGCGCGACCGCCGTCCCCTACGAGATGAACACCGCCAATCGGTGGGCGGTGTGGTGCGTCGAGGTCCTGCTGCACAACAAATGCCGCACGCTTTTCTCGATGCTGTTCGGGATTTCGATCTTTCTCGTCGGCGGAGAGCGCAGCGACAAGGCGCGCGGCGCGGTGCTCCGGCGACGCCTGCTGGTGTTGGCGATCTTCGGGCTGCTGCACGGCCTCGCCGTGTGGTTTGGCGACATTCTGTTGCTCTACGCCTGGTCGGGCGTCTTCATGATGCTGTGTCGGTCGTGGTCGCCGAAACGGTTGCTGTGGACAGGCATCAGTCTGCTCGGCGCCTTCAGCCTGCTTGAACTGGGCGGCGAGGTGTTTTCCGCCTTGCAGCCCTATGACGCGGCCAAGGCGGCTGAAAGTCTGACCAAGCAGGCTGCGGAAACCCTGAAGATCGTCGAGACGGTGCGGTCGGGTTGGTTGGGCGCCATGACCGAGAACCTGAAGATGTGGGCCATGGTTCAGGGCATGAGCATGATCCTGTTCGTCATTCCAACGGTCGGCCTGATGATGATCGGTCTGGGCCTGTTCAAATCCGGCTATCTGGCGGGTCGAGCGAAGACCGGAACCTATGCGACCATGCTGGTGATCGGGATCGCAATTACGGCCGCGTTCGGCTGGTACAATTGGCTTGATCTGATCCCGGGGCGCGCGCCGCCGACGATCTATATTCCCCGAGTCATCCTCGACCTGCTCGCACCCTTCGTGACGCTTGCCTGGGTCGCGCTGCTGGTGCTGATGATGCGCCACGGCCTCGGCTGGATGACGCGCACGCTGGCGCCGGTCGGGCGGATGGCCTTCACCAACTATCTGACCCAGAGCCTGATTATGGCGAGCCTGTTCTACATGCCGTGGGGGCCGATGCTGTACGGCAAGGTCGAGCCGGCGCCGCTCTGGGGCATCGTGGCCGGGGTCTGGTTGCTGCAGTTGATCTGGTCGCCGCTGTGGCTGTCGCGGTTCGAGATGGGGCCGCTGGAGTGGGTGTGGCGTTGCCTGACCTATGGCCGGAGGGTGCCGCTGCTCAAGCAGGCTTAGGGGCCTCAAACATTGCCGGGCAGGGCCGCATGGCTTAATCGCCCGGGCATGACCGATACGCCCGAAGCCGCTCCCATTCGCCCCGAAGCTCGCAGCCCCCGGGGGTTCGCCGACCGGCGCGGTCGCGACCTGATCGCCGAGCGGCGGATCGTGGCCAAGGTGTCCGAGGTCTATGAGCGCTGGGGCTTCGAGCCGCTGGAAACGGGCGCATTCGAATACGCCGATGCGCTGGGAAAATTCCTGCCCGACGCCGACCGTCCCAACGAGGGCGTGTTCGCACTTCAGGACGACCCGGAATCTGAAACGCCCGGTCAGTGGATGGCTCTGCGATACGACCTGACGGCGCCGTTGGCCCGGTTCGCGGCCCAGAACTGGGAGACCCTGCCCAAGCCGTTCCGTCGTTATGCCTTCGGGCCGGTGTGGCGGAACGAGAAGCCGGGCCCGGGCCGTTTCCGCGAGTTCGTGCAGTGCGACGCCGACACCGTGGGCTCGGACCGGCCCGAAGCTGACGCCGAGATCATCGCCATGGCCTGCGCGAGTCTGAAGGCGGCGGGTCTGGCCGATGGGCAGGCGGTGATCCGCGTGTCCAACCGCAAGCTATTCGACGGCCTGTTCGATGCGGGCGGCGTCACCGATCCGGTGCAGCGCCTGACCGCCCTTCGCGCCATCGACAAGTTCGACCGTCTGGGCTGGGAGGGCGTCTCGGCCCTGCTCGGCGAAGGCCGGATGGACGAGAGCGGCGACTATACCAAGGGCGCGAAACTGCCGCTGGGCGTCGCCGCAACCATCGAGGCCTTCCTCGCGTCAGCGGGCGATGCGGAACTTTCACGGGCCGGGACGCTGGACGCCGTGGCGCGGGCTGGAGGGCTCGGCGCGATCGGCGAGGCGGCGCTGGAAGAACTGGCGGCAATCGACCTGGCCCTGGCGTCGATGGGCGTCGATCAGGCCTCGGTGAAGTTCGATCCGACCATCGTGCGCGGGCTGGAATACTACACCGGAGCCGTGTTCGAGGCCGAACTGCTGCTCAATACGACCGATGACAAGGGGCGGCCGGTGCGGTTCGGCTCGATCGGCGGCGGCGGTCGCTATGACGATCTGGTCGCGCGCTTCACCGGCCAGTCGACGCCGGCGACGGGCTTCTCGTTCGGCGTTTCGCGATTGGCCTCGGCGCTGAAGGCCGCTGGACGCGAGGACGCGTCGATCCGGGGTCCCGTCGTGGTGATCGTCTTCTCGCAGGACGATATGCAGGCCTATCTCGACGCCGTGTCCGAGCTGCGCAACGCCGGCATCCCCGCCGAGCTCTATCTCGGTCGCGCCGGCATGAAGGCGCAGATGAAATACGCCGACCGTCGGGGCGCTCCCGCAGCGATCATGCTTGGAGGTGATGAGATCGCCGCCGGTCAGGTTACGATCAAGGATCTGGACGCCGGCCGGGCCATGGCCGCTGGCGTAGCCGATAACGCGGCCTGGAAAGCAGCCCGTCCGGGTCAGGTCAAGGTGGATCGCCGAGCCCTTGTGGAGACCATTCGACGCATTATCGAGGAATCGTCGATAAACAACCCTCCGATTTTATGAGTTATCGACGATCACTCATAAAACAGCCGGTTTTCGCATGACTGCTGATTGACGCCGACCAAGGTTCCGGGTCATTTGACCTCACTCGAACGGCGCATCGCGAAAGCAAAGTTGCCGAACGAAGGCGTTTCGGGGAGGAAACGTCCGCTCCACAGAGAGCGTGAAAGCCCGCTGCGATGTATCCCCCGCAGCGGGCTTTTTCGCGCCTATTTTCCTAGGGCGCTATCGCTCGCGACGCAGTCGCTCGCTGCCTGAGCGCCTTTTTGCTTAGAGCGCTATCGCTCGCGACGCGGTCGCTCGCTGCTTGAGCGCGAGAAACAGCCCTGATTCGAGATAGT
>DASVTM010000408.1:0-4593 GCA_036387575.1 Brevundimonas sp. | reverse complement strand
CGCCGCCGCGCGAGCCACCGACAAGAATATTGAGGACCCGATCGAAAGCTCGGTCTGGACCGGCATGGCCCTCGCCAACGATCAGGGCTACTCGCCGATCAATCGGGCCGAGCGGCGGGGCGTGTTCGGACGGCTGCGTTCGCTGTCACGATACGACGACTGCCGCGCCTGGGAACGCCACGAAGGCTACAATCGTCTGGACGCCCAGCTGTCGCGGATGTCGCGCGACGAGCAGGAGGAGGTCCGCGACCGGATGATCTACGTCCTGTCGACCCAGGACGCCGCAGGTTTCCGCACCTTGGCCCGGCTGCACGATTCGCTGTTCGGTCCCTTTGGCGAGCCTGAGGACAATCCCGAGGGCCGCGAGGCGTTCGGCCGCAAGGATGGCGCCAATCGAGAGGAACGCTGGCGCGGAACACGCGCCTCGGCGGTGAACCTGTTCCAGCGCAACGATGTCGACGCCTATCTCTACAACTACATGGCGGTGCAGACCGGAGACGTCGGCGCCTATGTCCTGCTCAAGGATTTCGAGCGCTCGTCGCCGAGCCGGGCCGCGTCAGGCGCGTTCGTAGAGGCCAAGGCCCGTCAGTGGGTGCCGCCGTTCGAATTCTATCCCAATGATGCCCCCGCGTCCGGCGTGCCTTTCTCGGACGAGAGCCGGCCTCGCGGGGACGCCTATGATTACGCCCTTTCGCGGATGCAGGCCGAGATGCCGTTCGTTCACGTCGGACGCGCGCTCAGATATCTCGGCGTGGTCCAGAACGCGCCGCTTCAGCCGAACCAGCTGACCAAGCACGAGATCGAGTCCTTCGAGGCGATGCTCGGCCATCCGATGGACTCCTACCTGTCGCCGCTGGAGAAGGTCCGCGCCATCCAGTTGGCGGCCATGAACGGCTCGTCCGAGGCGCAGATGGTGCTGGCGGTCATGTATTCCGAGGGCATCGGATTGCCGGCCGACTACGCCCGCGCCTTCCACTGGTATTCGCTCGCCGAGAAGCAGGGCAATCCCGAAGCCAAATTCGCCATGTCTACCTTCTTCGCCCTCGGCGTCGCAGGCGTCGCGGATCAGGACAAGGCCGAGGCCGTCGCCTACCGCATCGATTCGGCACTTGCGGGCTTCGGCCCCTCAGCCTCCCGCCTGCAAGCCGTCCTGGCGCAGGTCTCCCGCTCGCCGCGCCGCTAGGAGGCGATGTTCCGATGATGATGCCGTCAGTCTCTCAGCTTCGCCGCCTCGCACTGGCCATCGTCGGTATGGCCGTGGCGTTCACCGGGCTGGGCCCCGCCCCGGCTCAGGCCCAGGTCGCCGCCCGGGTCGAGGCCCAGACGCGTCCGAACTTCGGACTTTTGCTCAGCCCGGCCGCTGGAAACCGCAGCAACAGGTCACACCGCCGATATAACTACCGCGACCATCGGCCGGACTATCGCCCCGATTGGCGGCCCGGCGACGGCTGGGGCCCGGGCTATGGTCCGAGCGGACAGGCTAACGAGGTCATCGTCGATTGCGGCGGCAACCCCGGCAGTGGAGCGATCGAACACGCCGTGCGCCGTGTTCCGCCTGGCGGTACCCTGACCATCCGCTCGTCTGGCGGAGCTTGCGTCGGCTGGCTCAACATCGACAAGCCCATGACCGTCCGTGGCGCGGGCGGGTATGCGGGACTGGTCATGCTACAAGCGCCTGAAGGCCTGCCGTGCATTTCGATCGCGCCCGGCGTGCGCGCCGTCATTCAGGACCTCGCCATCGCCTCGCCCAGCGCGGGCGACGCCCCCTGCATAGCCGGCGATGAGGCCACGGTGATCATGGAGCGAGTCTCTGTCCGCTACGTCGGCAACGAATCCGCCTTCCTGATCCGTGGCGGCCTGCTGGATATCCGAACCGTTTCGATAGACGCCCGGACCCAGTCGCCCGCCATTCTCGTCGAGGACGGGACCCTGACCGCCGTCAGCGTCAATGTGGTTCAGGCCCAGTCCGGCATTGAGATTTCGCCGGGTTCAGGCGGGCCATCGCTGCTGGACTCGGTCTATCTGACCGGCGAGCACAACCCGTCGAACTTCGGCCCGCGTGCCATCGGCGTCAACGTCCGCTCGCGCCGCGACATCGGCGAGCTCAGCATCATCAACAGCCGCATCTGCGGCTACGGCGAGGGCGTGGCCGTCGACGGCGTGCGAGTGACCATTCAGGGTTCGCGCATCTGCCTCGCCGACAAGGGGGTCGTGGTCTATGGGGGCGAGCTCAAGCTCGACGGCTCCCGCGTCCGCGCCCGCTATGTCGGGGTCATCGCCGAGGCCGGGCGTGCAGTCGTGACCGACACGTCCTTCTCAGGCGTCGACCAGGTCTTCGACGCCGGTCCGCGCGGTGATATCGACGCTGATCACAACCGCCTCTGGTCCCGCAGTGAGATCTGCGCACCCGAACTTCGCGATGAATATCAGGGGCGTTTCAGTCCCCGATGGGAAGGCGGACGGCGCCACGACGACCGCTTCAGCTGCATGACGCGTCCATATCCCCGCGAGTGGTGGGCCGAGGAAGAAGGCGCACTGGGCGTGCCTTATGCCAACGACGCCTACAACATGCCCCAACTCGCGCGGTTCAACGCCGGCTGCGGCTGGTACGACTCACGTGGCGGCTTCATCGACGACACCCGCTACTATGGCGAGGCTCGCTGGGGGCGCCGCAATCCCCCCATGCCCTACGCCAACGACCCGCGCTACGATCGGGGCTGGGTCCGGGATCAGGAACGCCAGCGCGACCGATCCTGCAGCGTCGCACACAGTGGCGGCTTCTGATTACGGCGTCAGGCTGATCATCATCGCCCGCCCCTTCGCGAGGCGTACGATAGCCTCGTCGAGCACGTCATCGGCCTTGGCGAAACACAGCCGTACCACGCGACCCGGTACGCCGCCGCTCATAAAGCTGGACAGGGGGATGGCGGCGACACCGAACTCGGCGACCATCCGACGGCAGAAGGTCTGGTCATCCAGAGCGATGCCGGACGCCAGCAGATCCACGCAAAGGAAATACGTCCCTTCGCTGGCCGTGACGACATAGCCGCCCGCAGCCAGCCCCGAGGCCAACCGATCGCGTGAACGCTGCAGATCGGCGCGCATCTCCTTGAAGCGCGCCTCGGGCCAGGCGAGCCCGTCGGCGACGGCGGTCTGAAGATTGGGCGCGGTCGAGAAGGTCAGGAACTGATGGGCCTTGGCGACGGGATCGATCACCGCCGGCGATCCGCAGGCGAAGCCGATCTTCCAGCCGGTCAGGCCGAACATCTTGCCCGCCGACCCGATCTTGATCGTCCGCTCCGCCATGCCGGGTTCGACCAGCAGGGAGTGGTGAATCCGCCCGT
Source organism: Brevundimonas sp. (assembly GCA_036387575.1). Classification (GTDB taxonomy): domain Bacteria; phylum Pseudomonadota; class Alphaproteobacteria; order Caulobacterales; family Caulobacteraceae; genus Brevundimonas. The sequence continues at coordinate 1,249 of DASVTM010000408.1, read as the reverse complement.
CGAAGATCACATGCTCCCAGACCTCGTCGCTGATCGCGATCAGGTCGTGCTGGACGCAGAACCTCGCCACGGTCGCCACTTCTTCCGCATCGAATGCGCGGCCTGCGGGGTTGAGCGGATTGTTGAACATCAGCGCCCGGGTGCGCGGCCCAACCGCCCGAGCCAATTGTTCCGCCGTGATCCGCCATTCCGGCGGGCTCAGCCTTACCGGCGCCGCGACGCCGCCCGCCCGTTCGATCAGAGGCACATAGGCGTCATAGACCGGCTCGATCACCACGACCTCGTCGCCGGGCGCCACCACGGCCATGATCGCCGCCGCGATGGCCTCGGTCGCCCCGGAGGTGATCAACATGCCCTCGAACGTGAGATCGACCCCCTGCAGCCGTGCATAATGTTCGGCCACCGCCGCGCGCAGCTCGGGCAGACCGCGCGATGGCGCATACTGGTTAGAGCCGTTGAGGACCGCCTCCGCCGCCCGTCGCCTCAGATCCTCAGGCCCGGGCGCATCGGGAAATCCTTGGCCCAGATTGATCGCGCCATGCGTCTTCGCCAGACCCGACATAGTCTCGAAGATCGTGGTCGGCATATTCCGGAAGACAGGGTTGAAGCGCATGGCCGCAGCGGAGCCGATGTCGGGCCGTCGCGCAAGCAGCGCGCGAGGCCGGACTTTGGTAGGCGAGGAGGGACTCGAACCCCCAACCAGACCGTTATGAGCGGTCGGCTCTAACCATTGAGCTACTCGCCCCCAAGGTCGGAGGGAGGGCCTAGCAGGGGATGCGTCGGTTGCAAAGCGCCACACGTACGCCGTGGTCCTGTCGTCGATGTAACGCTGATGAACGAAGCCTGACTGTAACGCTGTCGGCATCGTTCAGGTGTGAACGTTCATAGGAACAGCCAAGGTGGTCGTGGATTTCCGCGCCGTCGACGGTTCGATCTCAGGAGACTTCAGATGACCCATAAATTCCGTGCTCTGGCGCTCGGTGGCGCTCTCATGGCCGCCACCGCCCTGACTGCGCCTGCCGCCTTTGCGCAAACGTCCGGCAACGCTCCGGTCCAGAGCACCATTCAGATGATCCAGACGCAGCCGTCGCTAAATCTGTCCGCCACGGGCGAGGTCAAGATCGCACCGGACATGGCCACGATCACCTTCGGCGTCGTCACCGAGGCGTCGACGGCTCAGGAAGCCATGGCCCAGAACGCCACCCGTATGACGCAGGTGGCCACCGCTCTGCGCCGCGCCGGTCTGGCC
>DASVTM010000407.1:0-12413 GCA_036387575.1 Brevundimonas sp. | reverse complement strand
GGCTGGTCTTCGAAGTCATGCGGATATTCGCCGAGGAACGCATCCTGATGCAGGATGCCGCATACAGCGATCATGCCGGCAAAGTGAAATTCCGGCTGGTTCCCGGCGTCTGGTAAACGCCCATCAGCCACATTAGGTGTGGCTGATGACATCTCATTTGATCCGCACCGTCGCCCGTCAACACCCCGCCTATCGCGACGACATCGGCGACCTGATCACGCGCAGGCCCATTCCCGGTCCGGGGCTGGACCAGCTCGATCCGTTCCTGTTCCTGAATCACCACGGCCCCCAGACATATCCGCCGGGCAACCAGGGGCTGCCGTTCGGCCCGCACCCGCACAGGGGTTTCGAGACGGTCACCTTCATCCTCGAGGGTGAGCTGGCGCACAATGATTCCGCCGGGGGCGAGAGCATCATCAAGGCCGGTGGCATACAGTGGATGACTGCCGGGTCAGGCCTGATTCACGCCGAACTGTCCCCCACCAGCTTCAAACGCGAGGGCGGGTCGATGGAAATCCTCCAGCTCTGGGTCAATCTGCCGTCCCGGCTGAAGATGACGAAGCCCGATTACGTGGGACTGCAGGCGGCGGACATTCCCACATTCATCACCGATGATGGGCGGGTCACGGTCGAGCCCGTCTCCGGCGTCTGGGGCGAGGTGACCGCCCCGATCCAGTCGTTGATTGACATCCATCTCGCCGTGTTGCGCTTCAAACCAGGCGGGATGTTCGAGACGCCCGTCGCACGTGGCCGCGCCGTCTTCATGTATGCCGTGGCGGGTCAGGTTTCGGTGGGCGGAACGGCGGTAGAGCCCTGGAACCTGATCGCGCTGAACGACGGCGAAGCGGTGAGCATCGAGGCAGGCTCGGACGCGATCATCCTGTTGGGGCATGCGGAGCCGATCGGCGAGCCCGTCGCCAGCCACGGACCGTTCGTGATGAACACCCGTGAGGAAATCATCCAGGCCATCAGCGACTACAACGCCGGCAAATTCGGCCCGCCCCCGACGATCTAGCCGTCAGTAGTTTGCCGGAATGGCGCTATCTCAGAAGAAGGCTTCCTCGGCCAGCATCTGACGCTGCACCTCCCGCAGGGCTGATCCAGAGGGATTTCAAACCAGAAAGTCGAGCCGTCTCCCGGCGTGCTGGCGACCCCGATCTCACCGCCCATCATCAGCACCAGCCGACGCGAAATGGCGAGCCCGAGGCCGGTGCCGCCGTAAAGCTTCGTTGTTGACGAATCGCCCTGGGTGAACCGCTCGAACAGACGCTCGACCCCGTCGGGAGAAATGCCGATGCCCGTATCGGCGACCTCGACCTTCAGGCGTCCGCCGACCAGGTCGAGTTTGAGAACGATGCCGCCGACATCGGTGAATTTGATCGCATTGGACAGGAAGTTGAGGACCACCTGACGTACCCGGCCTTCGTCGGCGGTCATCGTGCGAGGCACGAGAGGCGAGATCTGAATGTCGAGACTGAGAACCTTCTCGCGGCATTGTTCTGCCATCATGGCCGCGGCGCCCTCGGCCATCAATCGCGGATCGAACGACGCTTGATCGAGCTCGAAGGCCTCGGCCTCGAGTTTGGAGTAATCCAAAACGTTGTTGATCACGCCCAGAAGCGCAGTCGATGCGGCCGAGATTCGATCGGCGTAATGACGTTCCCGATCGGACAGGGTCGGGCTGGACTTCAGAAACGCCGAGAAGCCGATGATGCTGGTCAGAGGCGTACGGATTTCGTGACTGGTGTTGGCAAGGAAGTCGGACTTTGCCTGATTGGCGGCCTCGGCGGCGTCCCGAGCCTCGATCAACGCCCGCTGGAACTGAAGGGGTTCGGTGATGTCCTGAAAGACGCCGAACAGCCGGACGACCTTGCCGGTGGCATCCATTTCGCAACGGGCCTTGGAACGCGTGGCCCGTTCCTCGCCGTCCGCTCGTTTAAGGCGCAGCAGGGAATCGTATCCTTCGCCGGTGCGCATGGCCTTTTCCATCAACCCCCGCAAAACGGCGGCGTCATCCTCGTGATAGGCGCCGGTCGCCGAATGGATGGTGGGATCGACGGAGCCGGGCTCCAGACCGTGGATGCGGTAGACCTCGTCGGACCAGGTCACCTCGGCGGTGGCAACGTCCACGCTGAAATGCCCGACGCCGGCCATGGCCTCGGCAAGTTCCAGAGTCTGGCGCTTGTCGCTGCTGGCCCGTTCATCGCGCTCGAGCGCGTATAGGTCGCCGGCCATGCGGGCGAAGCGGCGCAGATGCTCGACCTCCTCGCCGGTCAGGGGCCGACGCGGCCGGGTATCCATGACACTGAACGAGCCGATAGCCTTGCCCGCCCGGTCGCTCACGGTCGCTCCAGCATAGAAACGCACAGCCGCCGGACCGGTCACGAATTCATGGTCCATGACCCGCGGGTCGGTCAGGCTGTCCTCAATCAGCATCAGGGCGTCGGGGCCCTCGGCAATGAGAACCCGCGTGGGGCTGAAGCGGCCGGTTGCGCTCGCCAGATTCGCTCCGATCAGCGTCCTCTGGGCGATCTTGTCGTCGACGATGATGGAGCACAGGCCGACGGGCGCCGAAAACAGGGCGCAGGCGGTCCTGACAAGACGGCCCATGGCGCTGTCTGTGTCTGTCCCACGATCGAAGATGCTGTTCGACAAGGCCGGAAACCCCTGACATTCGATGCGAATGTAACGCAGTCCTGAGAACGGGGCATTACCGGGGTTGTGAATACAATCTAGCCGCGAAATCGGCCAGGCGAGTCAGTTCGGCTTGCGGCAGGGACGCACGCCCATGGCGTCCCCAGACTGGATCTGGCCACAAGGGGTCGTCGCGACGGCGACCAACGACATGGACATGGAGCTGGCTGGTGACGTTGCCAAGGGCCGCCGTGTTCACCTTGTCCACCGCCAGATGCATGGCCTCGCCGAGCCGGCGGACGATCTCGCCGGCCCTGATCATCTCGGCCATAAGGAGGGGACGGTCCGCCGCGGAGACGTCGTCCAGTTCGCTTGCCCCGGCGACGCGGGGGATGAGCACCAGCCAGGGGAAACGGGCGTCATCCATCATTCGTACGTCGCACAGAGCCCAGCCGGCGACGGCGACGGAGTTCTCCAGCAGGCGAGGATCGGTATCGAAGAGGCCGCGCTCGGAAGGGTGGGGCATCTGGCTATCCTGGGCGATCATGCCGGAATCGAGTGTTCCTTAATCGGCCTGCAAGGACAACGGCCTATCATCGCATGATGACGCTTGAGAACCTGCTCATCATCGTCGGCCTCGGCGCGATCTTTATCGTACTGGAAAGGCTGATGCCGCTCGACCGGGCTCAGCCCATCCTGCGGCCCGGCTGGACCACCGACCTGCTACACACGTTCCTCGGCGGAGCGATTATCGGGTTCTGCCTGCTGCTGACCTTCACGGCAATCAGCGTACTGGCCGATCACGCCATCCCGCCTGCAGTCGGCGTCGCCATGCGCGCCCAACCGGGCTGGCTGCAGTTCTTCGAGATATTGCTGCTTTCGGATCTGGGCGTCTATGCGATCCATCGGTCAGCCCATGCCGTCCCGCTGCTCTGGCGTTTCCATGCCGTGCACCACAGCGGCGAGCATATGGATTGGGCCGCCGCCCACCGGGTGCATCCGGTCGAACAGGTGCTGTTCTCGACAGCCGCCGTTGGCCCGGCCATCCTGCTGGGGTTCTCGCCCGAACCGCTGATCGCCTATGCGCTCGTCTATAACGTATGGGCCCTGCTGCTGCATGCCAACGTCAGCCTGGACTTCGGCCCGTTGCGGCATGTGATCGGTTCGCCGCGCTTCCACCATTGGCATCACGCCGACCAGCGCGAAGCCTACGACAGGAATTTCGCGGCGCTGTTTCCGTTCTACGATCACCTGTTCGGCACTTTCCGCATGCCGAAAGACTCGTTGCCGGAGCTCTATGGCGTCGATGAGCCGGTGCCGCAGGATTTTCTCGGCCAGATCACACATCCGTTTCGTCGCGATCGCCGACGCGCAACTGCAGCAGATGCGTCGCCTCAGTTCAATCCATAGACCACGCAGGCCGTTTCCGTGAGCGTCTGCAACGGCGGCTGCAGCGCCAGTCGTGCGGCCTCGATCGCTTCTTCACTCGGGGCCTGACCTGGGGGGGGGGGAGCCGGAGGCGCAGGCGGAGCAGCCATCATGGGCGCACTTCTCATCCGCGACCCCGTCACCACCACATCCTCATTGACGGTTGTCGCCTGACCCCCACCCGAACCGTAGGAAGGCCAGCCGGCCAGTACATCGGTCTGGCAGGCGCGGCCGGTCGGGTCGATCACGCGCACCGAGCCCAGCGTCGCCCCGGCGTTGGAGGCCGCGGCGAGGGCGCGGACGCGGGCGTCCTTCATGGCCTCGGCGGCCAGGTTGCTCTTCCAGGCGTTCTCGGGCTCAAGATTGAAATAGACCGGGCTGATCGAGGTCGGCTGCGTCGCGACGACTGTCGCGTAGACCCGCTCCAGCACCGAGACGTCGCGAATGGTGAGCTGGACAGAGGCCTCCGTCTGGTAGCGGTTGATCTTGTCGGGGCGGACGTTGTCGCGCAGCGTCCCGGCTTCGTCGCGATACTGTTCGTACAGTGGCCGGGTGGTCAGGCGGGTCTCAACCCGGACCTTGTCGACACCATAGGCCGCCAGTGACTGGCTGAGGGCGCGGACCTGATCGGCGGCTTTGCGCGAAGCCTCGGCCGCGCTGCGTTCGATGGATTGAAAGTTGGCGCTGAAGCCCGCGCGGTTGGCCTGGATCTCGACGCGGACGTTTCCGATCGAGGCGATCACCGGGTCACGCATCCACCATGGCGCGGGGACATATTGCTGACCTATGGTCGCAGGAGGGGTCTGGGCCAGAGCGGGCGCCGCGACGCCGCCGATGGCCGCGACGATCAGGGCTGCGGTGACTTTGCGCATGAGCTTCACTCCCGTTCATTCTTGCTTTGGGGGGCACCCTCGCAGCCCCGACGAAGGTCGTAAACCCCACACCCGCTTCCGGACGCTTGCCGAGGTTCGTCCACAGGTCTAGACCGCCGCCCAACGATTTCCTCTCGCAACTGCAAACACCCGACGCCGATCTCGGCTGACGGTCAAAACCCGGCCTCAAATAGCGCGACTGCGCGTTAGGCCACCAAGGAGATACCCATGGCTCGTGCAAAGATCGCCCTCATCGGCGCCGGCATGATCGGCGGCACCCTGGCCCACGTGGCTGCGCGCGAAGCGCTGGGCGACGTGATCCTGTTCGACATCGCGCAAGGCACGCCGCAGGGCAAAGCCCTCGACATCGCCGAGGCGACCGCCGTGTTCGGTTCGTCGGTCTCGCTCAAGGGCGCCAATGATTACGCCGACATCGCAGGCGCCGACGTCTGCATCGTCACCGCCGGCGTGCCCCGCAAGGAAGGCATGAGCCGCGACGATCTGGTCTCGATCAACCTCAAGGTCATGAAGGCTGTCGGCGAGGGCATCAAGGCCCACGCCCCGAACGCCTTCGTCATCTGCATCACCAACCCGCTCGACGCCATGGTCTGGGCGCTGCAGAAATTCTCGGGTCTGCCGCACGAGAAGGTCGTCGGCATGGCCGGCGTGCTCGACTCGGCGCGTTTCGCCTACTTCCTGTCGGAAAAAACCGGCGTCTCGGTTCAGGACATCAACGCCTGGACCCTCGGCGGTCACGGCGACGACATGGTCCCGATGGTCCGTCACTCGACGGTCGGCGGCCTGCCGCTGCCTGACGCCGTCGCGGCCGGCTTCCTGACCCAGGACGACCTCGACGCCATCGTCACGCGGACCCGCAAGGGCGGTGGCGAGATCGTCGCCCTGCTGAAGACCGGTTCGGCCTTCTACGCTCCCGCGGAATCGGCCATCGCCATGGCCAAATCCTACCTGCTCGACCAGAAGCGCGTCCTGCCTTGCGCCGTCTGGCTGTCGGGCGAGTACGGCCTGTCCGACCTGTATGTCGGCGTTCCCGCCCTGATCGGCGCCGCCGGTGTCGAGAAGATCATCGAGTTCACCACCAACGACGAAGAAAAGGCGATGTTCGAGAAATCGGTCGCTTCGGTCCAGGGTCTGCTGCAGGCCTGCAAGGACATCGAGCCTTCGCTGGCATAAATGCCAAGGTCGCTAACGCGCGCGACGCGGTCGCGCGCTGCTTGAGCGCAAGAGTGAATGGACGGGGCCGCGGCGGAAGCTGCGGCCCTTTCTTTTTGGCTTACTTCGGCGCGGCTGGGGGAGCCGAAGCTGCGCCGCCGGTGGTCAGGCGCGCGAACTCGGGCAGGAGGCTGCGCCAGATGGCGAGGTGGTCGGTGAGTTGCTCCGGTCCGCCGCTGTTCAGCAACACGTCGTACTGGATCACTGCCGAGGCCGGAGCGGTAGCGGTGGGGGCTTCGTAGATGGCCTTGAGGAAGCGGCGGTCCCGGTTCCAGCCGTTGATCAGGTCGGGGGTGATCGCGGCGTTAGCGACGCCGGTGGTGAACTGAACGTCCGAGCATCGATCGCCCTGGCACGATGGGAAGTACAGCCGCCAGGCCAAGCCGTCGGCATCGACCCGCACGAATTTTCGGCCCTGCTCCTCCTGAACCGCTCCGGCGACGGCGCCTTGCGTGTTCAGCCAGGCGACTACGGCTGCGGGCGACACGCCTGCAACTACGGCCGGGCGCGATGCGGGCGTGACGGGAGCCGTCTGCCCGGTGGCCGGGATCATGGAGAGCATCAACGCCGAAAGGGCGGCGGCGAGAACGGTCATGGGAATTCCTCCAGCGTTGGGCCAGCCTAGCCGCTATTGAGGCGAAGTTGTGAGCCCCTCGGTGGGCTCAGGCGTGAGCAGATCGCTCCAGCCATGAGGCGCTCGACATTTCCCGCAGCCGCGACACCGTCCGCTCGAACTCGAACGCGCCGTCACCAGCGGGATAGAGATCCTCTGGTTGGGTATCTGCGCGAACCACCAGCCGGGGGCCCGCCTCGTACAGCGCATCGATCAGCGTCACGAGCCGCCGGGCCTCGTGGCGCCGGTCGGGGTTCAACGCTGGAACCGCGTCGAGGAACAGGGTGTGGAAGCGTTCGGCGATGGCGAGATAATCTTGCGGCCCGAGCGGCTTTGCGCACAGTTCGTCGAAGGTCGCACGCGCCATACTGCCCGCCGAGCGCTCGATGACCACATCGCGGCCCAGAACCTTGAGGTGAGCAGGCGATTCCGGTTCACCGCCGCGCAGGTCGGTCCACAGCGCCTCGAACGGGGCCCTGCCTGCCTCACCGACGAACCAGACCGGCGAGCCCATCAGCCGGTTGAGCCGCCAGTCGCGCGCGCCGTCGATCTCGATCACGACGCAGCGCTTTTCGATTTCGGCGATGAAGGGGGTGAAAAGCTGGCGGTTCAGGCCGTTCTTGTAGAGCTCGGTCGGGGCGCGGTTGGACGTGACCGCCAGCACCACCTTGCGCTCGAACAGGGCGTCAAACAGTCGGCCGAGGATCAGGGCGTCGGCGATATCGGTGACCTGAAGTTCGTCAAAGCACAGCAGCCGGGCCTCCGAAGCGATCAGGGTCGCGATCGGCTCGATGGGGTCGTCGCCCTTGTGGGTGCCGAACACCGCCTGCCGGGTCTTCTTGTCGCCTTCGCGCCATTGCCGGACCAGATCGTGGACCCAGGCCATGAAAGCGTGGAAGTGAGCGCGCATCTTGCGGGGTTCAGGCGTGGCCGAGACGAACAGGTCCATCAGCATGGACTTGCCGCGTCCCGGAGGGCCCCAGATGTAAAGCCCCCGGACCTCGGGCTGGCCGCCGAACAGACCCTTCTTGGCCAGATCCGTCTCGAGCCGTTCCATCGCCTCGATCAGCGGAGCCTGGGCCGGGTCGGGGGCCAGAACCCCCTCTTCGATGCGGATGTCATAAGCGGAGCGAATGCGGGAGGTCATTAAACCGGGGCATATCCTTGCGTGCGCGATGTGAAAAGCGATTGCTTCGCGCCTGCGAACCACTACATCCGTGGCCCTGCCGCAGGAACCATCGTGCGGTGAAGCAGAAACGCGCTCAAGCAACCTCGCACGCGAGGCCTTGCGCGCATCAACCGCGCTCAAGCAGCGAGCCACCCCAATCTTTTTGAAAGGGGCGCAAGCGCTAGCGCACTAAGGAAGACCATCATGGGCTATCGCGTCGCCATCGTTGGCGCTACCGGCAATGTCGGCCGGGAAATGCTGAACATCCTCGAGGAACTGAACTTCCCCGTCGATAAAATGCATGCGATCGCCTCGCGAAAATCCAAGGGGATGGACGTCGCCTGGGGCGACAAGACCATCAAATGCGAGGACATCGAGACCTTCGACTTCACCACCGTGGACATCGTGCTGATGTCGGCGGGCGGCGATGTGTCGCGGGCCTGGTCCGAGAAGATCGGCAAGCTCGGCCCGATGGTGATCGATAACTCGTCCGCCTTCCGCAAGGACCCGGACGTGCCGCTGATCGTGCCCGAGGTGAACCCCGACGCGATCAAATACGCGCACAAGAAGAACATCATCGCCAACCCGAACTGCTCGACGGCCCAGCTGGTCGTGGCGCTCAAGCCGCTGCATGACGCCGCCAAGATCAAGCGCGTCGTGGTCTCGACCTATCAGTCGGTGTCCGGCGCGGGCAAGGAAGGCATGGACGAGCTGTGGAACCAGACCAAGGCCATCTACGGCCTCGGTGACGCCTCGCCGAAGAAATTCCCCAAGCAGATCGCGTTCAACGTCATCCCTTACATCGGTTCGTTCAACGAGGACGGCTACACCGACGAAGAGCAGAAGATGTCGGACGAGACGCACAAGATGCTCGATCCCAACATCAAGCTGACGGTCACCTGCGTCCGCGTGCCGGTGTTCGTGGGTCACTCCGAAGCCGTGACGGTCGAGTTCGATCGCCCGATCTCGGTCGAGGAAGCGCGTGCCATCCTGCGTGAAGCCCCGGGCGTTCTGGTGGTCGATAAGCACGAGCACGACGGCTACATCACCCCGGTCGACGCCGCCGGCGAGCACGCCGTCTATGTCTCGCGCATCCGGAAGGATGACACGGTCGAGAACGGTCTGGTCATGTGGGTCGTGTCCGACAACCTGCGCAAGGGCGCGGCCCTGAACGCCGTCCAGATCGCCCAGCTGCTGGACGAAACGGGCACGATCAAATCCTCGACTGGCTACCGTTCGATCACGGTCTGATCGGTCAATCCCTCTCCCGTCGGGAGAGGGAAAGGAACTGCAATGGCCTCCCCCGCCGCGACAGAAACCCGCAACGCCCTGATTGCGGGGCTGGTTTGCTACACGGCGTGGGGGGTGTTCCCGCTGCTGTTCATGGCCATGGCCAGGAGCGGCTTCACGGCGGGCGAGATCCTGGCTCAGCGCGGTCTGTGGGCGGTGCTGTTCGCGGCGGCGTTGGTGATGCTGTCGGGCCAGTCGGCTCAGGTCCGACGAGTGCTGACCACGCCCAAGACAGTAGCCTGGCTGGCGCTGTCGACGGCTATGATCCTGAACAACTGGGGCGCCTATGTCTGGGCGACCACCCATCACCACACCATCGAGGCCAGCCTCGGCTACTACATCAACCCGCTGATCAACATGGTCGCGGGCATGGTGCTGTTCCGCGAGAAGATCGACCGCTGGGGCTGGATCGCCATCGGTTCGGCTGCGGTCGGCGTGCTTTTGCAGACTGTCGCTCTGGGCCGCGCGCCGTGGTTGTCCATCCTCATCGCCCTGACATTCGCGGCCTATGGAATTATCCGCAAGAAGGTCGCCGCCGACGCTCAGACGGGCCTGTTCGTCGAATGTCTCATGATGATCCCGGTGGGCGTCGTCATCCTGATCTGGCTAGCCCGGACCGGGCAGATGGTCGGGTTCACCGGCGCGGGCCACTGGGCGTGGTCGGTGTCGAGCGGTCTGGCCACGGTCCTGCCGCTCGCCCTGTTCGCATGGTCGGCCCGGCGGTTGCCGCTGTCCACGCTCGGCTTCCTGCAGTTCCTCGCCCCGACGCTGCAGTTCGCCATCGGGGTCGCGTCAGGCGAGCCCCTGACGCCGCTGCGGATCGCCTCGTTCGTGTTCATCTGGGCGGGGGCTGTGGTGTTCGCGCTGGCCGCCCTTTGGCGTAAGCATGCCGAGCGGCAGGCGATCAAGACCGCAGTCGACGCGGCCTGCTGATGCCAGGAGCGCCCGCTCCTCGCTCATTCTTCACCCTTCGGACGCCTCAGAGCGCGGCGTAGAAGGCGTTGATCAGTCGGGTCGCCCGGGGGTCCCCGACCAGATGCGACGACTGGCGGGTCATGACATAGGCGCCGGACGCCTTGGCCGTGGCGTCGGCGAAGACGCAGGAGCCGCCCCAGCCGCAATGGCCGACGGTATCCGGGTTGGGACCGAAGATGTTCAGACCCTCGTTCCGCATCAGCCCCGCCGCCCAGCTGATCTCGTAGGGCAGGACCTTGTCCTGACCGTGGATGCGCTCGCGGGTCAGTTGCGACAGAACGTCGGCAGACAGAACCGTCTCGCCGTCGAGAAGCCCGCCGTTGGCGACGAGGCTGAGGATGCGCGCCAGATCGCGGGCCGTGCCGTGCAGGTTGGCCGAGGGGATTTCCGCCGTCCGCCATTCGGTCGAGCCGCGTCCGCCCGGCGCCGATCCCTTGGCGAGGAAAGCGGCGGTCTTGATCGGGTCGACGGCGCCGAGGCTGGCGCCCGCCGCTGGTTTGCGGATGGAGGCGACGCGGTCGTGCTCCTCGACCGGCAGGCCGATCCACAGGTCGAGACCGAACTTCGTCGCGAAATCCTGACGCAGGGCCGCGCCCAAGGTCCGTCCGTCTGTCAGGCGGAACACTTCCCCCGCCAGATAGCCGACGGTGATCGGGTGGTATCCGGAGGCGGTGCCGGGGGGCCACATCGGGGCCTGCGCCGCCAGGCGGTCGAGCACGGCCTGACGGTCGAACCAGATGGCCGGGTCGACCTCTTCGTCGAAGCCGGGCAGGCCGTCCTGATGGGACAGCATCTGGGCCACCGTGACGCTGGCCTTGCCCGCCGCGCCGTAGGCGGGCCACAGGGTCGCGACCGTCTCGTCATAGACCAGGTCGCCATGCTCGACGGCGGTCGCCATCAACAGCGCCATGACGGCCTTGCCGGTCGAGAACACGGGCGTCAGCGTCGTGTCGGTGAAGGGCGTATTGGCGCGGGGGTCAGCCTGACCCGCCCAGAGATCGACGACGACCTCGCCTTCGACGGTGAACGCAATCCGCGCCGCCTGTTCGTTCAGGCCCTCGGGGGCGTCGGTGAAGTTGGCGGCGAAGGCGTCCTTCACGGCCGAGAATTGCGGCGGGCAGATGCCTGAGATGTCGAGCAGATTGGTCATGCGGATTCCGTAACGGACGATTTCGCCTTGAGCCAGTCCAGCACGCCATTGGCCGCGACGACGCCCGAGGCGAAACTGGCCTGCAGCAGGTAGCCGCCGGTGGGGGCTTCCCAGTCGATCATCTCGCCGGCGACGAACACGCCGGGGCGGGCGGTCAGCATCAAGCGTTGATTCACCGCGCCCAACGTCACGCCGCCTGCGGTGGAGATGGCGCGTTCGATTCCCTGCATCCCGGTCAGCTTCAGCCGCACGCCCTTGATGCGTTTGGCCAGCTTGTCGGCGCCCGCCGGCATCTCGCCGGGGATGTCGCGCAGGACGGCGATGGCCGCCGCCGACAGGCCGCCGGCCTTGCGCAGGTGGTTCGTCATCGAGTCCTTGCCACGGGGGCGACCCAGCCGTTCGGCCAGCGCGGCTTCGGTCAGGTCGGGGCGCAGGTCCAGCATCAGGATGGCCTCGCCATCACGGGCGATGGCCTCGCGCAAGGCAGCGGACAGGGCGTAGACGCCGCCGCCTTCGACGCCATAGCGGGTCAGCATCACCTCGCCCTTGAGGGTCTGCTCGCCGAACGAAAGCCCGACGGGCTTGAGCGCCTGACCGGCGGCCTTGTCGATCAGGATGTCGGACCAGACGACGTTGAAACCGGCGTTTGACGGCCGCAGCGGGGCCACCTCGACGCCGGCGGCCTCCAGCGCAGGGACCCAGGCGCCGTCGGAACCCAGCCGGGGCCAGCTTGCGCCGCCCATGGCCAGCACGACGGCGTCGGCCTCTTCGGCGGTTCCGTCTTCAAATGTCAGGCCGTTGTCGGACCAGCCGGTCCAGCGCGATCGGGTCTTCAGCACGACGCCGAGATCGTTCAGGCGACCCAGCCAGGCGCGCAGCAGCGGCGACGCCTTCATCGCCCTCGGAAACACCCGGCCGCTGGAGCCGACGAACGTCGCCTGTCCCAGATCCTCGGCCCAAGCCGCCATTTCGTCGGGGCTGAAGGCGTCGATCCAGTCGGACACCGCCGCCTGCGCCGGGCCGTAACGCGACAGGAACAGCGACTGGTCCTCG
>DASVTM010000406.1:0-4219 GCA_036387575.1 Brevundimonas sp. | reverse complement strand
AGCCCTTGTCGGTCAACGCCCCTTCGAGCTTGGCCCCATCGGTGCGCCACATCGACGACGTGACCCCCACCAGCACCGCATCGCGCAAATCCGCCCCGGTCAGGTCCGCGCCTGATAAGTCAGCGCCGGCGAGGTCGGCTCCGCGGAAATTAGCCTGTTTCAGATTGGCCCGGACCAGCTTGCAGTCCTTCATGATGGCGTCGGAAAAGTCTGCGGCCTGGGCGATGATGCCCGACAGGCGCGACCGCTGCAGATTGGCGCCGGCCAGACAGGCACCCTGGGCCTGGGTCTGGTCGCGGTTCTTCGGCTCGACCACCCGGAACCCGTTCTTGGCGTCGGCGGTGGCCAGGGTGCCCTCGCGCAGGTCGGCCTCGAACAGGTCGGCGCCCGAAAGGTCGGCGCTGCGCAGACAGGCGCCGCGCAGGTCGGCGCGTCTCAGACTGCAGTCGATCAGGGTCGAACCCTGCAGGTCCGTTCCGAAGAAAGTGGCGTTGTCGAGCTTGGCGCCCGTCAGGTCGCAGCCGGACATGTCGGCTGCGGAAAAGTCGGCGTCGGTCAGGTTGCGCCAGCTGAGGTCGAGGCCCGACAAATCCATCCACGCGAACACTGCGCGCGCTCCGCCCGGACGCGCCTGCCACAGGCGGTCGTGTTTGGTGCAGATCAGGTTCAGCTCTTGCTGTGTGATCCGGCGCCTGAGAGGGTCCTGTGTCGCGGCCTGCATGATTACAGGATGCTCCCCCGGCGCTTAAGGAAGCCTTGCGAAAACCGGGGTTTCCACGCGTTTAGGCCGTAAGCAGTCCCTGCGCGGACAGCGCGTCGGCGAGCTCGCCCGGCCCGGTCCACAGTCGCGTGTACCCGGCCTCGCCCAAACGCTTCAGTTCGGTCACCAGATCGGCGCGCGGCGAGGCGACGAACCGGGCGTCGAAGCCCTCGCCGTCGGCGCTGGTCCGCACCATCGGCCGACCCGTCTCCAGCCGGTGCAGGAAGCCTTCGCACAGCACCGTCGCCTGATCGCCCAACAGCCCGGTCTCGACGATCAGCCCCGCCTGCCTCAGCCGCTCGGTCCCTCGACCTGACGCGAACGGGGAGGGGTCCAGACACGCCACCACCACCCGCGCCACGCCCGCTTCGGCGAGGAAATGCGCGCACGATTGCCGCCCCGACGACCGCGCGCCGCACGGCTCCAGCGTCACATAGGCGGTCGCGCCCGCGACCTCGGCCCCGGCGGCGGGCACGGCCTGTTCCTCGGCGTGAGGGCGTCCGCCCGGAGCGGTGGCCGCCTCCGACAGCACCACGCCGTCCTTGACGATGACGCAGCCCACCGACGGGTTCGGCCAGGTCTCGCCCATCCGCGCTGTCGCCAGCGCGATGGCCTGCGCCATGAAGCCCATATCTTTCTGGGCGGCGTCTGCCTCAGCCGTGCTCACGCGATGGCCGGCAGGCTCTGCGCCCGTCCCTGATCCAGGTAGCGCGCCGCTGTCGGCTTCAGGTCTGCATCCAGATCGATCTCGAGCGGATTGCCCGTCGGGATCTCGACGCCGACGATCTGGTCGTCAGGCACGCCGAACAGGTGTTTCACGATGGCCCGCAGCGAGTTGCCGTGCGCCGCAATCAGCACGTCCTCGCCGGCCTTCAGCCGTGGCGCGACGGCCTCGTTCCAGTAGGGCAGCACCCGATCCAGCGTGGTCTTCAGGCTCTCGGTGTCGGGGATCGTCTGTCCGGCATAGCGGGGATCGGCGTTGAAATCCCATTCGCTTCCGGCCTCTAGAGGCGGGGGCGGAATGTCATAGCTGCGGCGCCAGACCTTGACCTGATCCTCGCCGTGGATCTTCGCGGTCTCGGCCTTGTCCAGCCCGGTCAGTCCGCCATAGTGGCGCTCGTTCAGCCGCCAGTCCTCGATCACCGGCACGTCTTTCAGCCCCGCCGCCTGCAGCGCCAGCGCGCCCGTGCGCTTCGCCCGCGTCAGCACCGAGGTGAACATCACGGTCGGCTTGAACCCGGCCTCGGCGATCAGTTGGCCGCCGTGCCGCGCCTGCGCCTCGCCCTCGGCCGTCAGGTCGACGTCGACCCATCCGGTGAAGCGGTTCTCGATGTTCCACTGGCTCTGGCCGTGACGAAGAAGGATCAGACGAGGCATGGTCGGCTCCGGCGCGGCGCCGGCGGGGAGGCCGGTCGCATTTGGATACTGTCGCGATTGGATAATTTCGGACACTTGGCCTAGGACGCGGCCTCCCGGGGGTCAAGCCGGGACGCGACGGATTGATGACCGCCGGTCATTCCGAAGCCCCGTTCCAGCTCTTCCCGAAGCTGTTGTCGCCGCCGCCCGCGCTGCTATAGGCTCAGCCCATGTCGGATCGCCTGTTCTTCGCCGCCGCCGCCATCATCGCGGTCGCCCTCGCGGCCCTCGCCCTCGTCTGGCCCGCCTGAGTGCCAGCCCTTAAACGGATCGCCATCGTCGGCGGCGGCTTCTCCGGCGCCATGCTGGCCGCCCGTCTGGCCGAGACCGGCCTCGCCTCGATCCTGATCAACCGCACCCCCGATTTCGGCCTCGGCGTCGCCTATTCGACCCCGTTCGAGGGCCATCTGCTCAACGTCCGCTCGAACAGGATGACCGCGGTCGAGGGCCGCCCCGATGACTTCGTCGACTGGCTGCAGGCCCACCACCCCGAGCTCGGCACCGCCCACGATTTCGCCCCGCGCAAGGTCTACGGCGACTATCTCCGCGACCGTCTTTCCACGGTTGAGACCGCCCATCCCGGTCTGATCGAGCGCCGCGTCGCCACCGTCGCCGCCATCACCGCCGACGGCCTGACCCTGTCCGACGGCCAGACCATCCAGGCCGACGCTGTGGTCCTGTGCACCGGCAACCCCGCCCCCAACGCCGCCTCCACCCACGGCGAGCGCGTCATCAGCGATCCCTGGGCGCCCGGCGCGCTGGAGCGGATCGGCGCTGCGGACGATGTCGTCATCGTCGGCACCGGCCTGACCATGGTCGACATGATCCAGTCGCTGGTCGCGCGGGGCTGGACCGGCAAGGCGACCTCCCTGTCGCGTCGTGGCCTGACGCCGAGGCCGCACAATCCCACGCCCGACACGCCGACGCCCCTGCCGCCCGAGGCCCTGTCCGGCCCCCTGTCCCAGCGTCTCGCCGCCGTGCGCGCGCTCGCGGCCAAGGGCTGCTGGCGCTGTGTCATGGAGGCCTATCGTCCGATCACGGCCGATCTTTGGGGCCAGGCCGACGCCGACCTGCGCGCCCGGATGGTCCGCCACCTGCGCCCTTGGTGGGACGTCCACCGCCACCGCATCGCCGCCCGCATCGGCTGGTCGCTCGACGCGCTCAAGGCCCAAGGCCGCCTGACCATCGTCGCCGGACGCCTCGGCCGCGTCGAGACCGCCCCCGACCATGTCACCGTCCACTGGACGCCCCGAGGCCAAGGGGGGGGAGGCGCCGCCACCGCCGCTCCCCTGACCGCAAACTGGATGATCGACTGCACCGGCCCGGCCCATTCGGCGGCTGCCGATCCTCTGACCGCACCGCTGATCGCCAGCGGTCGCGCCCGTCTGGACCCCTTACGCCTCGGTCTCGATCTGGATGCCAAAGGCCGCGTCCTGCACGCCGACGGCGCCCCCGACCCGGCGCTGTTCGTCCTCGGCCCCCCGGCCCGCGCCGCCTTCTGGGAGACCATCGCCGTCCCGGATATCCGCAAGCGTATCGAGGACGTCGTCGCTGCCCTAGCGGCCTAAAAGCGTCGGCTAATGCCCGTGCCCAAACCGGGGCAGGGCGCTTCCCGGCCCGCTCAGCTCGGTCGAGATCGGCACGGAGCAATGATCGACGCTCCGCTCCAGCAACAGGGTCATCTGCACCGGATCACCCGACCGGAACATCAGGTCGTTGGCCCTCAGCGGCACGCGCGGCGTACGCGCGATCGCCTGACCCATCGTCATCTCGCCATCCAGACGCGGGACCGTCGTCACCCTGCCATCCGCCCGCATCACTGTGCCGTTGCGGCACTGCGCCTGCGTCTGCTGGACGGCCGTCATTCGGGCCCTGAGGTCATTATCGTTCGTCGACGCCGCCGCAACCGGATCGGACGCCAGCATCATCAGCAGGGACAGCATCATCAGGCCTCTCCTATTGGACGTCCGATCCTATACCCGGAGTCTCTCATGACAACCCGGAGTATCCTCCCTCTCCCGGCGGGAGAGGGCTTGAGGCTCG
>DASVTM010000405.1:0-6233 GCA_036387575.1 Brevundimonas sp. | reverse complement strand
GGCTGCCGTGACCGGAGAAGAAGAACAGGAACATGTCGTCCGGTCCCGCCTGGCGCGACACCTGCTCGAAGGCGCGACGCACGCCGCCGACCGTCGCCTCGGCGTTGGTCAGCACGACGCTTGAGGCGTTCAGCACGCCCTCGCGCTGGAGCGTTTCCGCCAGCTTCTCGGCGTCTTCGTCCGTATACGGAAGATCATCGGCCACATCGCCGTATTCCGAGACGCCGACCATGATGGCGAACACGCGCGGCCCGCCCGCGACGGCGGCCTGACGCGGCGAGCCCTGGCTGGGAGCGACGCTGAACCGGTACGAACCGGTCTCGGCCGCCGCGAAGGACGTGACCTGCACCTGATATTCGCCGGTCTCGCTCAGCACCGTGTCGAGGCGGCTGTTGGTGCCGTCCTCGCCGTCGTCGTTGTCGATCTGCTCGCCCGACGGCGTGGTCAGGATCGTATAGGCATCGAACGCCGACGAGGTCAGCTCGACCGCCACCCGTGTCCCGCGCGTGCCCTGGAAGCTGTAGGTGTCGACATATTCGCCGCTGTCGAGCGTCTCATCGCCGCGTTGCAGCTGACCGCCGACGGTATCGCCGATGCGCATCACGCCGCCGTTGTTGCCGCCGGGACGGGCCGGTCCCTGACCGGGCGCGGGCCGTGGCGGCGCAGGTGGCCGATAGGTCGAGCCATCACCGACCGACAGCCGGTAACGGCCGCTCTCGCTCGCCTCATAGCTGGTCGCCGCGATCGTATAGGCGCCGTCCGCCGGCAGCGTCACGATCAGCCGGCTGTCGTGGCTGTCGTCCTGATCCTCGTCGTCGTCGTTGAAGGCCGAAAAGCCGTTCGGGCCGTTCAGCTGCAGATAGGGATCAAACTCAGACGAGCTCAGACGCAGGTCCAGCTGCTGGCCCCGGCGGCCACGCAGGGTGAAGTTGTTGACGTATTCCCCGCTCGGCAAGGTCCGCGCGCCCTGCCCCAGCCGCCCGTCGCGGGTCTGGCCCACGGTGATCGGCGCATCGGTGGACGGCGCACTGGCGGGCTGATTGCCGGGCCGCTGCGGCTGGCGGGTCAGGTTTTGCGCATAGGTGCCGTTGGCGTTACGCGTGTCGCCATAGACCTGCCCGCCCTCCCCGACCGCCAAGGCATAACGACCGCTCTCGCCGGATTCATAGCTGGTGGCCGACAGCGTGACTTCGCCGTCTGCGGGCAGGGTGAAGGTGACGCGGCTATTGGACGACCCACGCTGCGAGGGATCGTCGTCGTTGTCTTCGCTGAGCCCGCCCGGACCACGCACGACCAGATATGGATCGAAATCGCTGGAATCGAGGCTGACGGTATAGGTCTGGCCGCGTCGTCCCCGGAACCGCCAGGCGTCGGCGAACTCGCCGCTGTCGAGGGTCTGGTCGCCTCGTTCCAGACTGTCGCGCACGGTATCGCCCGGCTCGATGAGGTTGTTCTGAGCCGATCGCTGTGAGGACGCGGGGCCGCGCGATCCCAACTGCCCGGCCAGAGACCCGCCGCGCGCGCCTCCGATATCCATCGACAGCGAATACCGGCCCGCCTCATCCGCTTCATAGCTGGTCGCCATGACACGATAGGTCCCGGTCGCAGGCAGGCGCAGGTCCAGCCCGGCGTCGGTCGCTTCGCCCTCTTCGGCGTCGTCGTTCTCCTCCGAGAAGTCGCCCGGGCCGTTGACCAGCAGATAGGGATCGAAATCGCTCGAGGACATATGCAGCGACACCCGGTCGCCCGCCCGGCCCTGGAAGGTCCAGGTGTCGACGAACTCGCCGCTGTCGAGTTGCTCGTCGCCTCGACGCAGATCGCCGGAAACGGGCGCGCCCGGCCTCAACGCCTGTTGCGCGATAGCGGAACCTGCCAGCACCGCGAGTGCGGTCGTGGCCAGTAGTACGGTCTTGAACATGGAACTCCCCCGAGCACGTCGCCACAGTGACGGGATTGCCCTGCCTTGTCATTAACGGCGGCGGGTTATGACCGGCTAAGTTCCAAATCTGACATATCACCACCATTCGGCCTTGTTCCGGGCGCAAACGCCCGCCCCTTCAGAAGTGATCGCTCCAAATCCCCGAGGATCAGGCGCGCGCCTCAGGCCCCTGCATCCGCGCCCTCGAAAAAGCGCTCCACCTCGCGTTTTCGACCGAAGCGCCGTACGAGACAATTCATGCCCTTCCCAGCCAGCCATCCCTCGCTCGACCGCGCTCTTTCAGATCGCGGCTATGCTGAGCCGACCCCCGTCCAGGCCGCCGTCCTCGAAGCCGCGCCCAACGCGGACGGCTCCGGACGCGACCTTCTGGTCTCCGCCCAGACCGGTTCCGGTAAAACCGTCGCCTTCGGTCTGGCCCTCGCCCCCACCCTGCTGGGTGACGAAGAGAAATTCACCGACTTCGGCGCGCCTCTCGCGCTCGTCATCGCCCCGACCCGCGAACTGGCCCAGCAGGTCTCGACCGAGCTGCAATGGCTTTATGCCCACACTGGCGCGCGCATCGTCTCCTGCGTCGGCGGCATGGATCCCAAGGTCGAGCGTCGTGCGCTGGAACGCGGCGCCCACATCGTCGTCGGCACCCCCGGTCGTCTGCGCGACCACCTCGAACGCGGCGCGCTCGACCTGTCGGAAGCCAAGGCCGTCGTGCTCGATGAAGCCGACGAAATGCTCGACATGGGCTTTCAGGAAGACCTGACCTTCATCCTCGACGCCGCCCCGGCCGAACGCCGCACGCTGCTGTTCTCGGCGACGTTGGCCCGCGACATCGTGCAACTTGCCAAGACCTATCAGCGCGACGCCCTGCGTATCGACACGGTCGCCGGCGCCGGCTCGCACGCCGACATCGAATACAAGGCCATCCGCATCGCGCCGAACGAGATCGAGCTCGGCGTCGTCAATGTGCTGCGCTATTTCGAGGCGCCCGGCGCGCTGGTGTTCGCCAACACGCGCGAGCGCGTCAAGCATCTGACCGCTTCGCTGCGTGAACGCGGCTTCTCGGTCGTCGGCCTGTCCGGCGAACTGACCCAGAGCGCCCGCTCCGAGGCGCTGCAGGCCCTGCGTGACGGCCACGCCCGCGTCTGCGTCGCCACCGACGTCGCCGCGCGCGGTCTCGACCTGCCCGATCTGGGTCTGGTCATCCACGCCGAAATCCCGGTCAACAAGGCTGGCCTACTGCACCGTTCGGGCCGTACGGGCCGCGCGGGCAAGAAGGGCGTCTCCGTCCTGCTGGTCTCCTACACCCGTCGCCGCAAGGTCGAGCTGATGCTGCAATCGGCCTCGATCGTGGCCGAATGGTCGGGTCCCCCTAGCGCCGAAATGATCCTCGAGAAGGACCGCGAGCGCCTGCTGGCCGACCCCGCCCTGACCGCACCCGTCGAGGACGAGGAAGCTTTGGCGCTCGGCAAGCTGCTGCTGGAACGCACCACGCCCGAACAGGTCGCGGCCTCGCTGATCCGCCTCTATCGCCAGAAACTGCCCGCCCCTGAGGACGTCTACGACGACGACCGCATGAAGCGTCAGCAGGAAACCGGCAAGAACGATCGTGGCCAGCCGGACGCGCCCTATACCGACTTCGCCCGTGGCGGCGACATGGTCTGGTTCCGCGTCAACATCGGCCGCGACAAGAACGCCGATCCGAAATGGCTGCTGCCGACCATCTGCCGTCTGGGTCACGTGACCAAGGGCGACATCGGCTCGATCAAGATCTTCGACCGCGAGACCAAGTTCGAGATCACCAAGACCGCCGAAGCCAAGTTCCGCGCCGCCGTCGCCGCCTCGACCGAGGATGGCGTCACCGTCTCCGACGCCGTCGCGCCCGGCCCCAAGGAAAAGCCCGCCAGCCGCTGGGACAAGAAGCCTTCCGGCGACGGTGGCGAGCGTTCGGGTGATCGTCCCGAGCGCAAGCCTTGGGCGAACAAGACCGAAGGTGGTGCTCCCCGTGGAGACAAGCCCGCGTGGAAAGATCGCGAAGGCGGGGCTGAGAAGAAGCCTTGGGTCAAACGCGAAGACAGCGCTCCAACCGGTGAGAAGAAGCCTTGGGTGAAGCGCGAAGACGCTGGTTCGACCGGCGAGAAGAAGCCGTGGGTCAAACGCGAAGGCTCAGCACCCACCGGTGAGAAGAAGCCGTGGGTCAAGAAGGACTCGTCCGCACCCAAGACCGCCTGGGCTCCAGCCTCGGACGCTCACGCCGCGCCGGGTGAAAAGCCTTGGGGCAAGCCCAAGGCCAAGCCGCAAGGCGGCGACCGCCCCTGGGCCCCCAAAGACGCCAAGGGCAAACCCAAAGGCAAGAACAAGCCGAACGGTTAAGTCTTCACCCTCTCCCGGCGGGAGAGGGCTGGAGGCTCGCAGAGCTTAGCGATGCGCAAGCCGAAAGGGTGAGGGGTTGGCGTGTCCGACTTCACACCGCAGCCCCTCACCCTTTCGCGCAAGGCCGATCGCCTTCAGCTCCCGGACGCTCAAGCCCTCTCCCGCCGGGAGAGGGTGAGACCCTTCGGAGAAGTCGCTTCTCCCTTCCCCTGTAACCGCTTACAAAGCCTGCAAAACAAGACTTGCAGGCAGGAACATATGGCCGACGTGCGGCTCAGCGGTATTTGTAAAAGCTTCGGCGCGACCGAGGTCCTGCGCGGCATCGATCTCGACATCAAGGACGGCGAGTTCGTCGTCTTCGTCGGCCCGTCCGGCTGCGGCAAGTCCACCCTTCTGCGCACTATCGCCGGGCTGGAAGAGACCTCTGCGGGCGACATCTCGATCGGCGGCAAACGGGTCAACGACCTCGGCCCGTCGGACCGGGGCATCGCGATGGTGTTCCAGTCCTACGCCCTCTATCCGCACATGTCGGTCTACGAAAACATGGCGTTCGGCCTGAAGCTGGCCAAGGCGGACAAGGCCGGGATCGACGCCAAGGTCCGCGCCGCCGCCACCACCCTGAACATCACCGACTACCTCGACCGCAAGCCCAAAGCCCTGTCCGGCGGCCAGCGCCAGCGCGTCGCCATCGGCCGCGCCATCGTGCGCGAGCCGCAGGTCTTCCTGTTCGACGAGCCCCTGTCCAACCTCGACGCGGCGCTCCGCGTGCGCATGCGCTACGAGTTCGCCAGCCTGCACGAGCGGCTGAAAACGACGATGATCTACGTCACTCACGACCAGATCGAGGCCATGACCCTGGCCGACCGGATCGTGGTCCTGAACGCCGGCGTCATCGAGCAGGTCGGCTCGCCGATGGAGCTCTACGAGCACCCCTCGAACCTGTTCGTCGCCGGCTTCATCGGCAGCCCCAAGATGAACCTCATCCCCGCCGAGATCGTCACCGCATCCGCTACCGGCTCCACGGTCCGCACGGTCGGCGGCGACGCCCTCAGCGCCTCGGTCGACGCCTCTCGCGCCCAGCCCGGCGACGTCGTCATGCTCGGCGTCCGCCCCGAACATTTGACGCTGGCGGGCAGCACCAACGCGCTCGCCACCACCGCCTCCTTCGTCGAAACCCTCGGCCACGCCACCTATGCCTACGTCACCACGGCGGGCTCGAAAGACACCCTCACCGTCCAGCTCCCCGGCGACGTCCGCCCGGCAATGGGTGACGCGCTAAATCTCCACGTCGCCGCCGATCAAGCCCATCTGTTCGACGCGGATGGGATGGCGTTCAAACGCCTTTGACCGGTCTACCCTCTCCCAGCGGGAGAGGGCTTGAGCGCACGAGAGCGTAGTGATCGTCCTTCGCGGGAAAGGGTGAGGGGTGGCGTGTCCGACTTTCAACGCCATCCCCCCTCACCCTCACCCTCCCACTTCGCTACGCTCGCGGTTCCCTCCCTCTCCCTCCGGGGAGAGGGGTCAGGTCAGGTCACCGAAACTCTACCCGCCGCGCCCCCGCCGGAATCACAACCTCCCGTCCCTTCCACTCACCACGCCGCCCATCGATTCGTACCCGCGCCGGCAGGTCTACGCCTTCTGGCCACTGCACCACGAAGCCTCCCGGCGGCGCCACGCCCGGTGCGATCGTCAGCACCGCCACGCCAGCCTCGCGCTTGAAGCCATAGGTCAGCGCCCCATACGCCGTCCGCACCGCCCGCACCCCGACACCCGTCGGCGTATCCAGCCAGTCCAGCGGCAGGCCCGCCGCCAGCACCAGAGTGTGGTCGCTGTCGCGCTCGTAGACGAACATATCCAGCGCCGATCGGATGTAGTCGGAGCTGATCCACGCATGCGGCATGTCGCCGATGAAGCGCGGCTCGCGCAGGTC
>DASVTM010000404.1:0-4880 GCA_036387575.1 Brevundimonas sp. | reverse complement strand
TATGGGTTATCGACGTCTTCGGCGATCAGGGCCTCGGTGGCGTCGAGCGCACGCTGGGTCTGGCCGTCGCGATACCAGGCGATAGCGCGGGCGTAGCGGGCCGGGAAGGAGGTGTCGGTCTCCAGATAAGTGCGCAGGGTCTGGCTGGGAGCATCCATGAAGGCATGGATCTTGGCCACGATCAGGTCGTGGTCGGCTTGCCGTTCGGCACTGTCGGCGTGGCTGTAGTGAGAGGCGGCTTCGACTGGACGACGCAGCGCGTCTATCCGTTGGCCGGACAGCGGGTGGCTGCGGAAATAGGGGTAGCGGCGGGCGTCGGAGAAGACTTCCTGCGAGCGGAAATTTTCGAAGAAATCGACCAGTCCCTTGCCGGATTCACCGGCGGCTTCCAGCGCGCGGGCGCCGGATATGTCGGCCTCGCCTTCCTGGCTCTGCATGTATCGGAGGGCGCCGAGCGTGCCGAAATACTGGCTGTTGGCCATCAGCATCGCCCCCGCGCCCGGCTGACCGGCGACGGCGGCGAGCGCGCCTAGCGCCATGGTCATCAGGAAGGGCTGCATGCCCGCGTTCTGGACGCCGCCGCGCAGCAGGTGGCGGTTCTTGATGTGCCCAGCCTCGTGCGCCATCACGCCGAGCAGTTCGTTGGGGGTCTTGGTCTGTTCGATCAGGCCGGTGTTGATGCCCATGATCCGCCCCTTGAGCGCAAACGCGTTCAGGCTCGGGTCGTTGATCAGCAGGACCTCGACCTCTTCGGGGTTCAGTCCCATGGCGGTGAACACCGGGTCGGACCAGCCGCGGATGATGCCTTCGATCTCGGTGTCGCGAATGGCGCTCTGGGCCGAGGCCGGACCCGCGACGCCGAAAGCGAACACGGCGGCTGTTGCGGCGGCCAGCAATCGGCTCAGGCCCTTGCGGCCCGCCCCATGGCTGGAAGCCTTCAGAATGGTCTCAACGCGAGCAAGGCTGCTCAAGATGAACTCCCCCGGAACCGTTGGATCGGCCCCGATAGCTGGACTGGCCCAGTTGAATGGACTGGAGCGCGACGGTCGCCGGGATCGGTGTCCCTTTTGCGGCTGCCGCGCTCCATCCTGATCAATCAGGCTTTACCGTCATCCAGGCCTTGCGGCTCAGCGACGCCACCAGCCGCGCTTGGGCTTCTCGGGCGGTGCGGCGATTTGCGCCGGGTCGGCCGCGATGATCGACGACAGATCGGCCTCGGGCTTCGCAGCCGGGACGTGTTCGACCACCGTTGCCGGGGGCAGCTCATCCACGGGGATGGCCTCTGGCTCTGGCTGGGCGATCAGGGCCTCGACCTCGGCGCGCTCCGCAATGGCCTCTACGGGGGTGACGTCCAGCTCGACCGCAGCGCCGATAGGCTCGGCCTCGTTGGGTTCGACGACGTCTGCTTGAGGAGCAGGTTCGTCCTCGAAAGCCCCAAGGGCCTCGGGAGCGATCTCGGCCACGGCATCGGTCACCGCGCCTGCCGGTTTCCGGCGAACGCGACGACGCTGAGGTTCAGCGGCGATCACCGGTGCGGCCTCTTCGGCATCGTCAACAGGTGACATCACGGCCATCGCCGTATGCGGCGAACCGTCGGCGGGCATGCCTTCACTGGTGGCGCGCGTCTCGACCTTGACCTCGTGGGTCAGGCCGCCCTCGGCGCCACGGTCGGTACCGCGACCACGGCCACGACGACGACGGCGCGAACGCCCGCCTTCGCGATCACCGCCTTCACGGTCCACGGCCAATTCGCCTTCAGGACGTTCCCCAACGCGTTCCTCGACATCGGGAGCGACGCCTTCAGAGACGACCCGTTGTTCACGCGGAGCGCGTGGCTCGGGGTTGATGGGGTCGAACCAGACATAGGGATCGTCCAGCGACGGCGTGCGGCCACGGACCCAGAAGAAGGATCCGGTGTTCGCCGTGTCGCCGTCCTCACGGACCCGACGACCGCCACGACGTCCACGACGGCGGCGACGGCCGGCTTCGCTGTCGTCGTCATCATCATCTTCGGAAGCGGCGAGAGGCGCGCCTTCGACCGGAGCGGCGACAGCGGTTTCCTCATCGCGACGACCGCCACGACGGCGTTTGCGACCCCGGTTGCCCCGGCCTTCGACTTCCTGACGCTCGCGCGGCTCGTCGTCGTCGGTGTCCTCGCGGTCGAGGGCGACTTCGTCTTCGTCATCGATGACGTCGTCTTCGTCGTCTTCGTCCTCGTCGTCATAGGCGTTGTCGTCAAAGCCGTCGTTCAGCAGGTCGGACAGGGCGAGGGTCGGCTCGGCGGCGACGAAGTCCTCGTTGGTCTCGGTGCGGTCGATGGCGCTTTCGCCCTGGGCCAGGCTATCGTCGATCTGGATGATGACCGCCAGACCCCGCGTCGCCAGCAGATGCTGCAGATAGTCGCGCTTGTGGTTCAGGATGTAGAGGGCGACGGCGGTCGAGACGCGCAGGTTGATCGACCCCGCGCCGTTCTTTCCGGCCTCGATGTCAACTGCGCGCAGCACCATCAGGGCGGCGGACTCGGCGGAGCGAACGCGGCCGGCGCCGGCGCAATGCGGGCAGAGCTCGGTGGCGCCTTCCAGCACGCCGAGGCGGCGACGCTGCCGGCTGATCTCCATCAGGCCGAAGCCGGAGATCTTGCCCATCTGGATGCGGGCGCGGTCTTCGGACAGGGCGTCCTTGAGGATGCGTTCGACCGTGCGGTTGTTCTTCGACTCATCCATGTCGATGAAGTCGATGACCACAAGACCGGCGAGGTCGCGCAGGCGCAGCTGGCGGGCAGCCTCGACGGCGGCTTCGCAGTTGGTCTTGAACGCCGTCTGTTCGACGTTGCGTTCCTTGGTGGCGCGGCCCGAGTTGACGTCGATGGCGACCAGCGCCTCGGTCTGGTTGATCACCAGATAGCCGCCGGATTTCAGCGTCACGACCGGCTGGTGGATGCCCGTCAGGACCTCCTCGATGCCGTTGGCTGCGAACAGGGGCCTGGAGCCCTGATACAGGTGAACCTTCTTGGCTTGCGAGGGCATCAGCACCCGCATGAAGTCGCGCGCTTCCTTGAAGCCCTCGATTCCTTCGACCTGGATGCCGTCGAAATCCTTGTCGAACATGTCGCGCACGGCGCGGCGGACGAGGTTCTCTTCCTCATAGATCAGCGAGGGCGCGTTCGACGCCAGCGTGGTCTCGCGGATCGTCTCCCACAGACGCAGCAGGTATTCATAGTCGCGCTTGATCTCGGCCTTGGTGCGCTTCGCGCCGGCCGTGCGGATGATCAGGCCCATGCCGCGCGGCACGTCGAGCGCCGAGGCGGCGGCCTTCAGGCGACGGCGGTCCGAGGACTGGGTGATCTTGCGCGAGATACCGCCACCCTTGCCGGTGTTGGGCATCAGGACGCAGTAGCGACCGGCCAGCGATAGCCAAGTGGTCAGGGCCGCGCCCTTGCCGCCACGCTCGTCCTTGACGACCTGCACCAGCAGGATCTGACGACGGCGGATGACGTCCTGGATCTTGTAGCGGCGCATCAGGCGACGCTTCAGGCGTTCTTCCTCGGCCATCCCGCCTTCGGACTCGCCGTCGTCGCTGTCGCGAGCGTGTTCGTCTTCCTCGTCATCCGCCGAGTTCGCCTCGGCCATGATGGCTTCGCGGTCGGCGGCCGGGATCTGGTAGTAGTCTGGGTGGATTTCGTTGAAGGCCAGGAAGCCGTGGCGGTTGCCGCCGTATTCGACGAACGCCGCCTGCAGGCTGGGCTCTACGCGGGTGACCTTGGCGAGATAGATATTGCCGCGAAGCTGGCGTTTGGTTTTCGACTCGAAGTCGAATTCTTCAACCTGGCGTCCGTCCACGATGGCGACGCGCGTTTCTTCCGCGTGCGCCGCATCGATAAGCATAGTCTTTGACATGGAATGGTTCTCTCTGGCGCGCTCTGCCGGAACCCGTGGCCGTGGCCTTCGGGGTGGGGGCGGCTCGCCGAATAGGATTGCAGGCCAGGGCGAGCGTCTTCCCGTCGATGAATTCGACGACGGCCATCAATGGCCGGATGGGAGCGCAGGCGGATAGGCCCATGGGGTTCAGTCGGTCCTGAGCCCGGACGCGCCAGAAGTGAGGCTGCGAGTGGGCCCGGTCTTCGAATCAGCGGCTCAGAAGCCGGAGATCCTCGGATAGGTTGAAAGTCATCGCCGGCGAGGTCGACGCGCCGGACCGAACGGATCGGCAGGCGCGAACACTCCGCGAGCAGCTAAAGCATAGGCAAACCTGAAAGGAATGAAAAGGCTTGGGTCTGAGGGGGCCAAAAAGCCTCTTAGTTTAACCCATTCCAAACGCGTCTCTGCCATCCTGCATCCAACAAAGAAGGTGGGTTACCGTCAGAATGCACGGTCGGTGGATTTCCAGATTTTCCCAGTGGGGCACGCGCGAGTGGGCGATGACGGCGATGGCCGCTATCGTCATCTGCGCCGTGCTGTTCGCTGGCGGACGGGGTCTTGCTGCCGGCTCGGTCGGTGACGTGCTGCGCGTCCGCTTCGGCGGCGATGGCGAACGGACCCGAGTGGTCATCGATCTCGGCGCATCTGCTCAAGGCCGTGTGGTCGAGGAAGGCACGGCCGGACAGGTCGTCCTGACCCTGACAGGGGTAGCGCCGCGCGCTGATATCACCGGCGACGGCTCCGGCCTCGTGAACACCTACGCCGTAAATCCCGTCGGCACCGCGTCTCGCGTCGAGTTGCGGCTGTCGCGTGCCGCCCAGATCGAGCGCCGCTTTCTGCTTCCGCCCGGCGATGGAGTGGCTAGCTATCGCTATGTCATCGACCTGAAGGCCACAGGGCCTGCACGCGCAGTCGCTAATGGCGCCCGTCCGGTCGCTAGCCGATCGGCCGCGCCTCGCCGCG
>DASVTM010000403.1:0-6303 GCA_036387575.1 Brevundimonas sp. | reverse complement strand
AAAGCAGACGTGCCGGATGCCCTTTGGGGTGGAAAGCGGACGCTATGCTCGAGTAGCTGCTCTTGCCGACAAACCCGCCGCTGCCTCTTTCGCCGCTGCACGGTCTGCCGGAGGAACGAGAGACAGGGCAATCATCGCGAGTACGACGATCCCGGAAAGCATCACTAGGATCGTCCACCACGGGGATTGTCCTATGTCGCGCAGTCTGCAAACGGTCATCGCTGCGAACATCCAGAGAAATGCGCCGGTAACTGCAATGGAGACGACAAAGTCTATGCTGGCCGAGGGGATCTGGATCAGGTCATCGACTGCGCGTCCCAGGACCAGCCAAGGCGTTGACAGCAGCTGAGTGAAGGGCGTGTCGGATTGGCCTGCCAGCAATCCCAAAACGATAGCAGCGAAAGCGAGCGTAAAGAGGCCGTACGAACGCCTGCTTGACCGCCCCGAGAATGCGAGAATGTTCTGCATATTGCGCCCCCCCTGCGCACGCTACGGTAAGCATTCCATCCGGCCTGGCAACCTCTGAAACGTCCGCTATGGGTCGATTACAGACATGCGCGTCTGGTCTAGAACCAGACTTTCGCCAGCGACGCCGACAGACTGCTGGTTGGCGCCGCCCAAGGGCGATGCCGCCTTGACCGACATGCGGTTCAGCCTGAGCGACGCGCTCGGCAAGGCCCGGCAACCCGCGATCTTCAAGCGTTACGGTATGGTAAGTAACTGGCTCGCGGAGTCCGTGCTTCACTCCCGCTTGACGGTCCCCGTGGCCTCCGGGAGACCCATGATGATCGCCACCCTTAGCCAGCCAGGCGCACGCCCGCCGATCCAACGGGCTCAGTATCTCTCTGCTTGCATCGTCGGCGTCGTCACGCTCGTCACGATGGCGGTCTCGATCTGGGTTGAGTTCGTGGCGTTGAGCGCGATTGTGACATCCGATGATGCCGCCGTTACGGCCGCCAGCATCGCAGGCGGGTCCCAGGCCATACGTCAGGCGGCGGTCCTGCTATTCGTCTGTTTCATCAGCGATCTGGCGGTGGGCGTTGCGGCCTATGTCGTGCTCAGCCCTATCAGTCATGGTTTGGCTATGCTGGGCGTTCTTTTCCGCGTGGCCAACGCGGCCGTCCTTTCCGCAAGCGCCCTCGCGCTAATCGTGGCGCTTCGACTCGTTTCCGACGCCCCCTATCTGGAGGCTTTCACGCTTGAACAGCAGCAGGCTCTGGCTCGGTTGGTCATGGGGGTCCGCGCTGACACCATGAGCTTCGGCTGGGTCTTCCTCGGCCTGGGTCAAGCCACGTTCGCCTGGCTCTGGTTCCAGTCAAGATACATACCGCGAGCCCTGGCCGTGCTTGGGATCGGCGCATCCACGGCCTTGGCCGTCGTTCCGCTGATCGTTCTGGTTCGACCGGAAATCGGAAACGTCATCGGGATTGCTTTCATGGCGCCGATGTTCTTCTACGAAGTCCTGCTGGGGCTGCTTCTAGTGACCCGAGGCATCCGCCCCGGCAAAGCTGATATCCGCTAGGTTTGCGCGACAAAGCCGCTCGCCAAGGATGATGGAAATGGGGTCATTGATTGGAACAAACGCGGAACTCTCGCTTTTTCCCAACATGACCGATGCACACAATCCCAAACTTGATGAAACGCCCGCTTCGAACACCGAGAAGGACCCTGACGAGTGGGTCTCGGGTGGCGATCCGATGACGGGGGCTCAGGCGTCCTATCTGAAGACGCTGTCCGAAGAGGCGCACAAGCCCGAGATGTTTGACGACAAGATCGACAAGGCGGAGGCGTCGCGCCGGATCGACACGCTGAAATCCGGGCTCGACCTGCAGTAGGTCCAATGATGCGCGTGCTTTGGGCGCGCATTTCACACTGCGGATGGCCGGTCGGAACAGTCAAGCTGCGGAATCGTTGTACTGCTCAGCTTTAACCAGTCGCAGGATCGTCCGTGAGCAAATCAGTGAGACCCGTCATCGTCGGCCTTATCGTGACCTTCGTCACAGCGGCCCTTCTCGGTTTCATCGGGTCGATGGGCGGCGCCGATATGGGGTTTAAGCCTGCGCTGGTCGGCATGATCTTCGGGGCCTTCACCTACTATATCATGGCTAATCTGGCCGGGAACGTGAAGGGCAAGGCCGCCACGCCGGAGGCCAAGGCCGCGGCGGTCGCTCTCCGCCCGGAGCCGGGCAAGGCGATGCTGATCGTGTTCCGCGAGGGTTTCATCGGCAAGGCGGCGGGCATGAATGTCATCGTAGACGGCAAACCGCGCGCGCAGTTGAAGAGCCCCCGTTTCACCGCCATTCCGCTTGAGCCCGGATCTCACGACCTGGAAACGGCGTTCGGGGCGCTGGCCGGCAAGCAGAGCCGGGCCAGCCACGAGACGTTTTCCGTCGTTGCAGGAGACGTGGTGATCTTTCAGGCCAAGATCAGCATGGGCGCCTTGAAGAACACCATCAACGTCGAGCGGATGACGCCCAACCAGACCATAGCCAACCGATTCGCCGACATGGTGATGATCGCGCCACTCGACGCCGCGTAAGACGGGGCGGCGGGTCGCGATCCCGCCCGCCGCCAGTCGATTGAATCAGGCCGCTTCCGGAATGCGGGCGATGACCTTGATCTCGAAATCGAAGCCCGCGAGCCAGTTTACGCCCACCGCTGTCCAGTTGGGATAGGGCGGCCCGCCGAAGACCTTGTCCTTGACGGCCATGATCGTGGCGAACTGCGCCTCAGGGTCGGTATGGAAGGTGGTCACGTCGACGATGTCATCGACCGTGCAACCGGCCGCCTTGAGGACCGCCACGAGATTGGCGAACGCCAGTTCCACCTGCTGCTGGAAGTCTGGCTCGGCCGAGCCATCGTCCCGGCTGCCGACCTGGCCGGAGACGAACAGCAGATCGCCCGACCGGATGGCCGCCGAGTAGCGGTTGATTTCGTAAAGGGCCTGCCGACCGGCAGGAAAGATGGCTTCGCGTTGGGTCATCGTCGTCTCCATTGATATACGGATCGTATGCTTATAGATCACCGCATACACGACGTATGTCAACTGGCATACGGAGCGTATGTAGAATAGAGGGCGGCATGGCCAGGCGACGCGAAGAGATGGTCGAGGAGACGAGGGCCAGCCTGATCCGGGCGGCGCGGCATGCCTTTGCGACCAAGGGCTATGCGGCGGCGGCGATGGACGAGTTGACGGCGAACGCCGGGCTGACGCGCGGCGCGCTCTATCATAATTTCGGCGACAAGAAGGGCCTGCTGCAGGCCGTCATCGACCAGATCGACGCCGAGATGCTGGCGCGGACGCGAGCCGCATCCGAGCACGCCGAGACGCCGTGGGCGGCGTTCGTGCAGGAAGGCATCGCCTATATCGAGATGTCGCTGGAGCCAGAGATTCAGCGGATCATGCTGCTGGACGGCCCGGCCGTGCTGGGCGATCCGTCACGCTGGCCGAACCAGACGGCCTGTCTACGCACTACGACCGATGCTGTGCAGGCGCTGATCGACGCGGGCACCGTCAAGCCGGTGGACGCCGAGGCCGTGGCCCGCTTGGTCAACGGAACCGCGCTGAACGCCGCCCTGTGGATCGCCGCCGCAGACGATCCAGAAGCGGTGATGGCCAAGTCAGTCGAGGCCTTCCGACAGCTGGTGTCCGGACTGCTCCGGGACGATGGCTAGAGGCTATAAGCCCGCCAGCGCCTTGGCGACGTAGGTCGGTGAGGAGGCCGTCGATGGCTTCCTCGACGTCCTCGAACGCGTCGATGAGGACGTCGCCGCCGAGGTCTTCGGGCGGCGTCTGGGTGTAGCCGAAGGTGACAACGATGCAGGGCATGCCGGCGTCGCGGGCGGCGTCGGCGTCGGGCGAGGCGTCGCCGACCATGATGGCCATGGTGGGATCACCGCCGCCGAGCAGCACGGCCTCGCTCAGGTGGGCGCCCGAGGGTTTGCGCGCGCTGACCTTGTCCGGGCCGACGATGGCGGCGAAATGCCGGGTCAGGTCCAGCTTGGCCAGCAGCAGTTCCGACAGGTCGGTGCGTTTGTTGGTGGCCACGACCAGCTTGGCGCCGCGTTCCGACAGAGCTTCCAGCGTCTCGACAACGCCGTCGAACGGTTGCGAGTGGTCGGCGATATGCTCGATGTAGTCAGCGATGAAGGCGTCGAACAGCGCCTCCTGATCGGCGTCCTCCCATGACGCGCCGGCCGCGATGAAGCCATGCTGCAGCAGGGCCCGGGCGCCGCCGCCGATCAGGTCGCGGGCGGTGTCCATCGGAGCCTCGGGCAGGCCGTGCTTCAACAGCATCCGGTTCAGCGTGCCGACGAGGTCCTCGTGGGTCTCGACCAGAGTGCCGTCCAGGTCGAAGGCGATGGTCCAGCCTTCGAGATCGCGATCGGGGTTCATAGTTCGGCTCCCATGGGCCGCGCCGATGGGCTAGACCGCAAGCGTGCTCACTAGCCGCCGGACCGATTCATGACCACCCGTCCCAGAGCTGCAATCATCCTCGCCGCCGGTCAGGGGACGCGGATGAAGTCGCCGCTGCCCAAGGTGCTGCACCCGATCGGGCATCGCGCCATGCTGGATCACGCCATCGACGCCGCCGAGGCGCTGGGGTGCGAGCGGATCGTGGTGGTGGTGGGGAGCCATTCGCCTGAGGTCCGCGCCCACGTCGTCGCGCGGCTGGGCGAGGATGCCATCGCGGTTCAGGACCCGCCGCTGGGGACCGGCCACGCGGTGCGAGCCGCCGAGGCCGTGCTGGGCGATTTCGTCGGTCAGGTGGTGGTGACATACGGCGACGTGCCGCTGCTGAAGGCCGCCGATATCGAGCCCGTGTTCGCGGCCCACGACGGTGTCACCGTGATCGGGTTCGAGGCGCGCGACCCCGGCGCCTACGGGCGGCTGGTCATGGACGGCGACACGCTGGCCGCCATCACCGAGGCGAAGGAGGCCTCGGCGGAGGTGCTGGCCATCACCGCCTGCAACTCGGGCGTCATGGCCGCGCCGGTGGGGCTGTTGTTCTCGCTGCTGGCCGAGGTCACCAACGAGAACGCCAAGGGCGAATACTATCTGACGGACGTGGTCGAGCTGGCGAGAAAGCGCGGCGCGCCGACGCGGGCGGTGTTCGCGGGCGAGGATCAGGTCATGGGCGTCAACGCCCAAGGCGAACTGGCGCAGGCCGAGGCCCTGTTCCAGAGCGTGCAGCGCGAGGCGTTTCTGGCGGCGGGCGTGACCATGAGCGCGCCCGAAACCGTGCATTTCGCCTGGGACACCCAGATCGGCGCCGGCACGACCATCGAGCCGTTCGTCATCTTCGGCCCCGGCGCAAAGATCGCCGAACGCGTCCGCATCCGGGGCTTCAGCCATATCGAGGGCGCGACGGTGGCATCGGGGGCCGAGGTCGGCCCCTATGCCCGGCTGCGGCCGGGCGCCGATCTGGGCGAGGACGTGAAGGTCGGCAATTTCGTCGAGGTCAAGAACGTCGCCATGGCCAGGGGCGCCAAGGCCAACCACCTGTCCTATCTCGGCGACGGGACCGTGGGCGCGGGGGCGAACATCGGCGCGGGCGTGATCTTCTGTAACTACGACGGCTTCAACAAGGCGAAGACGGTGGTGGGCGCGGCGGCCTTCGTGGGGTCCAACTCGGCGCTGGTGGCGCCGGTGACGATCGGTGCGGGGGCTATCGTCGGGTCCGGCTCGGTGATCGTCGAGGACGTGCCGGCCGATGCGCTGGCGCTGGCGCGGGGGCGGCAGGTGAATAAGGCTGGGGCGGCGGCGGTGTTCAGGGACAAGGCCAAGGCGAAGAAGGCCAAGACATGATTACCGTGTCTGCTCCCTTCCCCTGGAGGGGGAAGGGCCGGGGATGGGGTGGAGTCGCCCTGTTGAAGGGACACGCTGACACACCGTCATGTTTGTTTTTCTGCATCGGTGTCTTCGTGCCTCCCGGTTCCGTCCGTGCCTCCACCCCATCCCAACCCTTCCCCCTCGAGGGGAAGGGCTCTTTTGTGCGAGGCGTCGATGTCTGCTGAAGACCAAAAACGCCGCGCAGGCGAGGCCGCCGCTCTCCGGGTCGAGGCGGGGATGATCGTGGGCCTTGGCACCGGGTCGACGGCGGCGTGGTTCGTCAAGGCGCTGGCGGCGCGGGGGCTGAAGGGGCTGCGCTGCGTGCCGACGTCGGAGAAGACCGCCGATCTGGCGCGCGAGCTGGGGCTGGTGCTGTCGACGCTGGACGACACGCCGCACATCGACCTGACCGTGGACGGCGCCGACGAGATCGGTCCCGGGCTGGCGCTGATCAAGGGCGGCGGCGCCGC
>DASVTM010000402.1:0-9157 GCA_036387575.1 Brevundimonas sp. | reverse complement strand
GCCTGAGCGCTTGATCTCGAAGTCCTCGAGCTCCCGCGTCGTCGGCACCCGGTACTCGGCCAGAAACTCGAGACCTTCTTTGGGGAAGTAGGTCCGGTGCGGATCGCCGATCAACACTCGCGTCCCGTTGGCTCGTGCTTTCGCCAGCCAGGCCAGCACCCGGTCGGTCATGGGTTTTTCGTAGCAGACGTCCCCGGCGCAGATCACATCGACTTGAGGGGGCGGCGCGTCCAGCAAGTCCACATCGGTGAAGTTCAGGGCCATGCCGTTGGCCGCCGCGTTCAGCTTTACCGCCGCACCGCAAAACGGATCGATATCGGCGCACAGCACCTCAGCCGCCCCCGCCTTCATCACTGCAACCCCGACCAATCCCGAGCCCGTGGCGAAATCCACGACCCGCTTGCCGGCGACCTCATTCGGATTGTCGAGGATCCAGCGCGCGAGCCCCTGCCCGCCCGCCCAGGCGAACGCCCAGAACGGCGGCGGCAAGCCCATCTCGCCCAGTTCTTCTTCGGTCAGCCGCCAGATCGGCGTGATCTCGTCCGCCAGCCACAACGAGATCTCCGGCGTATGCGGCACGATCTGCAGCCGCGTGTTGGCCAGTATGAAGGCCTCGGGATCAGTGATGCGGGTCAAGGCGCGGCCGTGCGTAGGGCGGGAGACAGTTCCGCCCCATCCTATCGCGGCTTTCCCGATGAAACGGAAGTCCCTTGCCCCACTCGATCTCGGAATATATGAAACACATACGAATCATATAGTCAGGAGCCTTCGATGGGCATCGTCAATATCGAGGACGAACTGCACGAACAGTTGCGCCGCGCCTCAAAGGCCGCGTGCCGATCGACCAATGGCCAGGCGGCGTTCTAAATCAAGATCGGCATGCTTTGCGAGCTCAATCCGGGCCTGACGTTTCAGGAACTCGTGGCGCGTGAATTGAAGGCCGCCGGCGTCGCCCCCGTCGATCTGGCGGCATGATCAAGAGCCCCGCCGAGGTCGAGATCATGGCCGAGGCCGGTCGCCTGCTCGCCTCCGTGTTCACGCATATCGATGCCCAGACACTCATGGGCATGAGCACCCTGCAGATCGACGCGCTGGTCGAGGCCTACATCGTCGACACGCTCCACGCACGGCCTGCCAGCAAGGGCCAGTACGGCTATGCCTTCACGCTCAACAGCTCATGCAATGAAGTCGTCTGCCATGGCGTGCCGTCGGCGGATGAAATCCTGCAGGACGGTGACATCGTCAATCTCGACATCACGCTCGAGAAGAACGGCTTCATCGCCGACTCCAGCAAGACCTATCTGATCGGCGACGTGGCGACCCCGGCGAAGCGTCTCGTCCGCGCCACCTACGACGCCATGTGGAAGGGCATCCGCGCCGTCCGCCCCGGAGCCACGCTCGGCGACATCGGCCACGCGATCGAGCAACACGCCAAACGGAACGGCTATTCGGTCGTCCGCGACTATTGCGGTCACGGCATCGGTCGCGAGATGCACGAAAAGCCTCAGGTCCTCCATTTCGGCAAGCCCGGGACCGGGCTCAAGCTGCGCGAAGGCATGGTCTTCACCATCGAGCCCATGCTCAATCAGGGCGTCCGCACCGTCCGCACGGAAGACGATGGCTGGACCGTCGTCACCGCCGACCGCAAGCTGTCCGCCCAGTTTGAGCATACGGTTGCGGTGACGAAGACCGGCGTGCGGGTGCTGACGCTACGGCCAGAGGAACGGGCGGCCTGACGCAGCACGGTCAGGGCGCACACCAGCGCGCGTCCATCCCGCACAGTCCGGGCCTCTGCCATTGACCCCACAAAGCTTTGCTGTTCGGGTGCGCGTTCCGCTGGGACTTTCGCACCATGACCGCCAATCGAACGCGAAGGTGGATGGTGCAAGCCTCCGTCGCCCTTGCTGCAGGAGCGTGCAGCCCTTCCGTGACCGAGCCTCGGCCTTCGGTGAGCCGCTTCGGATGCGGGACCCAACCGGACCTCCTGAACATCAGTTTCGACGGCACAGCGCTCAGGGCCTGTCTCGCAGACTTCGAAAGCACTCAGACGAACTTCCACGGCCTTTCGATTTGGCGCTCCGGCGCAAAGATCGCCGAGCGGTATCGGACGGGCCACGATGAATCTGTCGGACGAGGGTCCCGGAAAATGATTTTCGACGGGTGCGCGCTCCATGACGTCCGTTCGATCTCCAAATCCGTCGTCTCGCTTTTGTGGGGCATTGCGGATGGAGAGGGTAAGACGCCGCCGCTCGATACGAAGGTTGTGTCCCTCTATCCTGAGCTGGCCATGCTCGCCCGCGACGGCCGGGAGGACATCACGATCCGACATCTTCTGACGATGTCGACCGGACTGGACTGGGACGAGGAAAACTACGGCGCTCTGTCGAACCCGGAGACCGGCCTGTATTGGCGCACATCCCAGGTCCGGCAGACCTTCGCCCGTCGCGTGGTGGCGTCGGCAGGTTCGCGGTTCAACTATTGCGGCGGCAATGCCGCGATCCTGGCTGATCTGCTTGCGCGCTATACCGGACACCCACTGCCGCAATATGCTGAGGAGCATTTGTTGAAGCCGCTCGGCATCCAGAACTGGAGCTGGGTGAACGACTATCGAGGTCGGCCCCTGGCCTTCTCCGGCTTACGCCTCGCGCCCCGCGACCTTCTAAAGATCGGCCAGCTCCTGCTTTCTGGTGGCCAGTTCGACGGAAGGACGGTGGTCCCTGCAGCCTGGATCCAGGCCTCCACGACGCGGCACATCGCGACGGGAGATGGTCTTCACTACGGCTATCAATGGTGGCTTGGTGACGTCGCCTCGTCAGGCGGGCGCCACCCCTACATCGCGGGCTTCGGAAACGGGGGGCAGCGTCTTTACGCCGTGCCAGTGCTGGATCTGGTCGTGGCGATCACAGCAGGCAACTACGGCAAGCCCGAACAGCGCCTCAGCAATGATCTGTTCCGGAGGATAGCTGCGACTGCAATCCCTGCCGGATCAACGCTTCACCTCAGCTAGCCAGGCTCATGTTCAGCAGGGCGCTGTGCACGACCTCCTCGGCTCGCTTCCCGCAGCACCGATCCCAGCGCACAGCCGGATGAGCATCGGCACCTCCGGGGGCGACAGTCTTGGCATGAGGATAGCGCCGCCACGATCGCGGGACTAGCGTGCGTCGATCCCGTCATCGGAGACCCGACATGCGCTCGCTTCGCCTCATAGTTTCGGCCGTCGCCCTCGCGGGGGGCATTTTGATCGGTCAGGGCGTCACGCCCCTGGCCTCGTCCGCGCAGGCCGCCAGTTTCGCCTGCGCCCGCGCCCGGTCGGCAGACGAACGCGCCATCTGCGGCAACCGGGTGCTAGAGGATCGCGACGTCGAACTGTCGGTGCTCTACGGGCTGATTACCAAGCTGGTGCCCATGGGTTCGCGTGACAGCATCCGCCGCGAACAGACCCAGTGGCTCAGCCAGCGCGGCCGCTGCGGCGCCGACGTCCCCTGCCTCCGCCGCAGCTATGACCGCCGCATCGCCACCCTGCGCGCCACGATCGATAGCCGCGTCGTTTCGGAAGGCCCATTCTAGGCGTCAGGGCGACCTGACTAAATGTCAGGTTGACGCGACATATCGCACATGTCATGTTCTCCTGACATTGAGTTGGAGGACACATCATGATGCTTGCCTGGAAAAATGGAACACCAGCGCACCGACGCTTTATCATCCGCACCATGGCTTTCATGATCCCCTATGCGTTGGTGAACGTGGGGGCTATTTTCGGCGCCTTTGACGAGATCATCGGCAGGCCAGTCGCCTGGGGATTGGCGCTAGCGATCGCGGCGCCGGTCGTCGGCCAGATCTGGGCCACCTTGAGCCTGATCCGCGACTCCGACGAGTTCGTGCGCGCTCTTACCGCCAAACAGTTCATAGTCGCTGCCGGTCTCGCTATGGCGGTTGCCGTCCTCTGGGGTTTCGGTGAAAGCTATGCTGGCGCCCCCCACCTGCCTGCCTGGTTGGTCTACGCCCTGTTCTGGTTCTTCTGGGGCGTCACGGCTCCCTTCATCCGGACGTCGCGATGA
The DNA here is from genome assembly GCA_036387575.1 of Brevundimonas sp. Taxonomy (GTDB): domain Bacteria; phylum Pseudomonadota; class Alphaproteobacteria; order Caulobacterales; family Caulobacteraceae; genus Brevundimonas. The sequence goes on along the minus strand of DASVTM010000402.1, from coordinate 5,099 downwards.
AAAACAGTCTTAAACTACTGCGCGTTCAACGCGGCTGGACCCAGGAGCAGCTCGGTCAAGAGCTCGGCGTCTCGCGTCAGGCCGTCAATGCCCTCGAGACAGAGAAGCACGACCCGTCCCTCGACCTCGCCTACCGGATCGCCGTGCTGTTCGCCCAGCCTGTCGAGGAAATCTTCGAGAACCCCCACCGCTGACCCCGCAAGGACAAGTCAGCCTAACCTTAAAAGGAAAAACGATGTTCAATCCCTTCACGGGATGTGCCTCAGCACGTCCACTGCCGAAAGTCGCATTCATCCTCGCCATCGTTGCGGCCATCAGCGTCAGCAGCCATCACGCTCGGGCTGAGCCTGCTCTGCAGCCCCAGGCCGCCTCCAACGCCTTCACCTCCGATCGCTTGTCGGTCGAGGTCATCGGCTCCGGCCCTGACGTCATTCTGATCCCCGGTCTCGCTTCCTCGCGTGAAGTCTGGCTTCCGCTGGCGACCCGCCTCGCAGCCACGCACCGCGTCCATCTGGTCCAGCTCGCCGGTTTCGCAGGCGAGCCCTGGAGCCACGGTGACGGCGCTTTCGTTGCCCCCGAAGTCGCCGAACTGGCCCGTTACATCCAGGCGGCCCGTCTCGGCGATCCCGCCGTCATCGGCCATTCGCTCGGCGGCTTCTCGGGTCTGGTTCTGGCGCAGCAGCATCCTGAGTTGGTCGGGCGTCTGATGATCGTCGACTCCCTGCCCTTCTACAGCGCGCTGTTCGGGCCTCAGGTCACGGCCGAGCAGGCCCGCCCCTTCGCCGATCAGGCCGTCGCCGCCATCCTCGCCGCCGACGACGCGACCTTCGCCAGCCAGCAGACCCAGACCGCCGCCGGTCTCGTCCGCGATCCCGCCACCCGCGTCGCCATTCTGGACTGGTCGATGAGGAGCGACCGCCACGCTATAGCCGCAGCCCTCAAGGACGTCATGACCACCGACGCCCGGCCCGGCCTCGCCGCCATGACGACGCCGGTCACGGCGCTCTATGCTTCTGATGCTGACGGGGGCGCGCCCGCCGCCGGAGCAGACGCCATCTGGACCCGCGAATACGCGACCTTGCCGGGCGTCAAACTGATCCGGGTGGACGCCGCTCGCCACTTCATCATGGCCGACCAGCCCGCCCGCTTCGACGCTCTGGTCGACGACTTCCTGAAGTAGGACCTAGTTCGCCGGTTCCTCGGACAGTACCGGCGTTCCGGCGAACTCATCGGCATAAGCGGGAGCCAGCAGGCTGCGGATCGCGGTCTGCGGCACAGGCACCTCGTATGGCCCCTCGGCATAAGGGCCGGCTTCATAGGCCCCGATCAGGAACAGAAGCCCGCCCGCCTTGCCGGGTTGCGTGCCGGGGACCAGAACGACCGGGGTGTCAGCCGCGTGCGGGCAGTTCCACATGTCGTCGGCCTTGCCCGCCAGCCTCAGCGTCTCGGCCTCCGGGTCGCGCTTCTTCTTCTCGACGTTCAACGCCGCGCACAGGAGACCGTCGAGCGCCGCCATGTTGACCCCGGGGCGCAGCAGGCTGGTCGGCGCGATGGCCCGTTTCAGGGCCTTGTCCCAAAGCACCCCCGACGCGCTGGTGTTGCCGTGCGCCCCGCCCGTGAACTCATAGTCCGAGCGCGCGATGCTGAAGAGCTTGCCCGTCTCGACCGGGGTGTCGAACCCGATCTCCGAGTCGTAGGCGGGCGTGCCCTCATCGCCGCCAGCCTCGGTGCGATCGGCCTGTGCGCCTTCCATAAACTCGCGGAGATCCTTGACCCCTGCGGCATAGAGTTGCGCATGCAGTTCGGGCTGGCTTTTGATCTCCTGCGGCAGGGTCAATTCGACCTTGGCGAAGGGAGTTTCGGATTTGAACTCGAACGGCGCTCCCGCGACCGCAGGCGTCGCTGCGACCGTCGGCGGCGCGGCCGCGGGCGTCGCAGCCTTCTCCTTGTCGCGATTGCAGCCCGTCAGGGTCGCCGCCACCGCAGCCGCCACCAGCAGCGCTTTCAGGGTCGTTTGCCGGGAGAGCGTCATGCGGAGGTCCTTAGACGAAATGGACGGCGCCAAGCGCGATGGCGCCCAGCAGGATGAACCCGGCTTCCCGGTTTGACTTGAACAGTTTGAGCGCAAGCGTGGCGTTGTCGAGGCGCAATGTCCGTACTTGCCTGGTCAGATGCAGCGCATAGACGCAAACCACGACATAGAATAACGGTCCCAGCCCCGCCGCCCAGCCTGCGCTGAACGCACTCAGGACCGCCAGGCCGTAGAAGATCGCCACACCCCGCGCCGCCGCCGCGCCGAGCCGTCGCGCCGAGGATTTTACCCCGACCATGGCGTCGTCCTCGATGTCCTGCAGGGCGTAGATCGTGTCGTAGCCCAGCGTCCAGAACACGCCGCCCGCGTAGAGGAACAGCACCGGCAGCACCTCGCCGAAGCCCCAGACGGGCTCGGCGATCAGCACGCCAGGCAGCGGATTGAGCCCCCCCATCCGCTCGATAAATCCGGCGGCCGCGACCGTGATCGCCGCAGCGAATCCCATCAGCGCACCCCAGTTGAACGTCAGCCCCAACCACGCCTGCGGCCACCAGGTGATCCGCTTCATGAAGGGGTAAGCCGCCACCAGCGCCAGCGACCCGACGCCCAGCAGGATGGCCGGCAGGTTCAGCGTCAACAGGATCAACAGGCTGATCAGGCTGGACCCGACGACGAACGCCCACGCCTGCCTGACCGATATTCGCCCCGACGGGATAGGCCGCAGCGCCGTCCTCGCCACCCGGGCGTCGATGTCGCGGTCGACGATGTCATTGAAGGCGCAACCCGCCGCCCGCATCAAACAGGCGCCAATGCCGAAGCCGACGAACAGCCACACGGCATACCAGCCGGGCGCCTCGCTATAGCGGGCATGAGCCAACGCAATCCCTTGCCAGCCAGGCAGCAGCAGCAGCCAGATACCGATCGGCCGATCGAACCGCCCCAGCTTCAGCCAGGGCTTCAGCCGCTCCGGCGCATGGGCATCGACCCAGTTACGCCCGGCGTCCGGAAGCTGGGCATCAGGAAGTTGGGCGTTGGGCGGGGGAGTGGAAGACATGGCCGCCGTTCTAGCCCTTCAGGGAGGTTCACGAGAAGAGGGGCGAACGCAGCCACGCTCGCCCTTCTATGGTCTCAGCCCTCCGTGGGCCTAGGGAAGCAGGACCGGATTGGCGACCTTGACCGCCGTACCGGGCTTCAGGCCGAGTTCGTCATAGGTCCAGCGGAGCTCGACGCCTTCGGGAACCAGCGCCCTGCACAGGTCCGGCCTCTGGCGTGTCAGGGTGATGCCCGTAGGACCGTCGCTCTCGGACACTTCGACCGCGAAGCTCGAGGCGTCGGTGCATCCGTTCGACCCGGCCACAACGACCAGGGCACCCGGCTCGAACCGCACGGCCCGCAGGGTTTCCAAGGGTTCGCTGACGGCGGTCGTGGTGTGCGATCCGACGCGGACAGAGACGGTGTCCTCTGCGTCGCTGTCATAGATCACGCAGGCGCCCAGCAGAGGCATGATCGCCGCCGCCAGCGCCAGACCCTTGAGCGCGCGCATTACTGGCCTTCGGCAGGCGCGGTCTGAACCACGCGCGTCGTCGGCTTGTCGGTGGCGATGATGATGCAGCCCGAAAGCAGCGGGGCGGCGATGGCGATTGCGAGTGCGAGACGAAGCATTGGCGGTATCCTGTACTGAAGCTTGTCAGACGTGATCACCCGACAGGCTTCAAAACACACGTGAATAATCGGAAAGGCTTAAACCCACGGCTTCCATCACGCCTCACCCCTTGAACCGATCCGCAACCGGCATAGCTACCGAGCCTCCCCACACTCCGGACGCCTTGCATGAGCCTGCTCTTCTCTCCCCACACCGTCGGCCCCCTGACGCTGAAGAACCGGATCATCATCGCGCCGATGTGCCAGTATTCCGCCGTCGATGGCGTGGTTCAGCCCTGGCACGCCCAGCATCTGGGCAAGCTGGCCATCTCGGGCGCGTCGCTGGTGATCGTCGAGGCCACGGGCGTCGAGGCCGACGGCCGGATCTCGTGGGCTGACGCGGGTCTGTGGAATGACGAACAGGAAGCCGCGTTCGCGACCCTGCTCAAGGGCATCCGCACCTATTCTGACACCCCCATCGGCATCCAGCTGGCGCACGCCGGTCGCAAGGCCTCGACCAATCCGACGTGGATCGAGCGCGGCGGCCCTGCCAGCGGCGACAAGGCGTGGGAGACGTCGTCGGCCTCCGCTGTAGCTTTCAAGGATGGCTGGCACACGCCGGTCGCGCTTGACGAAGCCGGCATGCAGCGCGTCGTCGACGCCTTCGTCCAATCCGCTCAACGCGCCGATCGGGCAGGCTTCGATCTGGTCGAGCTTCATGCCGCCCACGGCTATCTGCTGACCCAATTCCTGTCGCCGATCTCCAATCTGCGCACCGACGAGTTTGGCGGCTCGCTGGAGAACCGTATGCGCTTCCCGCTGCGGGTCGCGGCCGCCCTGCGCGACGCCTGGCCTCGCACCAAGGCGCTGGGCGCTCGCCTGAATGGCTCGGACTGGGTGGAGGGCGGCATCACGCCGGACGAAGCCGTGGCCTTCAGCCAGGCGCTGCACGACCTCGGCTACGACTATCTGCACCTGACCAGCGGCGGCAACGTCGCGGTGGCGAAGATCCCCGGCGACCAGCCCGGTTATCAGGTCCCGTTCGCCCAAACTGTGAAGGCCGCCATTCCTGACGCCACAGTCGTCGCCGTCGGCATGATCCTGGACGCTGAACAGGCCGAGCAGATCATCGCCTCGGGTCAGGCCGACGTCGTCGCCATCGCCCGCGCCGTGCTCGACGATCCCAACTGGGGCCACCACGCCGCCAGCGCTCTGGGCGAGCCGGAAGGCCTGCCGAACCAATATGAGCGGGCTACCGACAGCACGTGGCCGGGCTTCAAGCGGGTGCACTCCCCCGCCTGACCCGGTTGGTTATAGGGTCTGGGGTAGCTGGTAGGGGTTGTCGACCGACACCCGCGCCCCAGGCTTGAGGCCGAGTTCCTCGAACGACCACTTGACCTCGACGCCCTCGTCCTCGGGCGACGTG
>DASVTM010000401.1:0-8197 GCA_036387575.1 Brevundimonas sp. | reverse complement strand
TTCCGACCACGCCCGGATGCCAGTCGTCTCCTGCGATGACCACCATCGCGGAGCCATCATCGTGGGCGCGGGTGGCCTCAGCGCGGCGGGTGGCCTCTTCGGTGACCAGCCGCTCGATCTCGCGGCGGCCAATGTTCAGGGCATCCAGTTCCTCGGCGATGGCGCGGGCTTCTTCGGGATCGTCGGTGGACAGCAGTCGCGCACCGAGGTCCGACTTGCCGATGCGACCACCCGCATTGATGCGGGGGCCGAGGATGAAACCTGCGTGATTCGACTTGGCCGTGCCTTCTTCAGCTTTCGCGGCGGACAACAGAGCTTTGAGCCCGGGGTTCTTCCAGTCTGACATGACGCGCAGGCCAAGGCCCGTCAGGGCGCGATTGAAGCCGGTCAGGCCGGTGACGTCGCAGATCGCGCCCATGGCGGCGAGGTCGAGCCACTGGCGGATGTCGGGCTGCTCGCGGTCCGCAAACAATCCTCTCGCCCGCGCTTCGCGATTCAGAGCGGCCAGCAGCACGAACACCACGCCCGCCGCCGCCAGATTGCCCTGTCCCGAGTTACAGCCGGGCCGGTTCGGGTTGACGACCGCCAGACATTTCGGCGGCTCCTCGCGCATCATGTGGTGGTCGATGACCACGACATTCAGGCCAATATCGCCCGCGTGGGCCACCGCCTCATTGGCCGCCGCGCCGCAGTCGACGGTGATGACCAGATCTGCGCCGAGCGCCTTCAGGGTGTCGAACGCCTTGGCGCTGGGGCCATAGCCCTCGGTCAGGCGGTCGGGGACGTAGATCGGCAGTTCCGACCCCATGGCCCGGAACCAGCGCACCAGAAGCGCCGCGCTGGAGGCGCCGTCCACGTCGTAGTCGGCGAAGATATGGATGCTGGATCCGGCTGTCATCGCGTCGAGAATGGCAGTCGAGGCCGCGTCCATGTCCATGAAGCTGGAGGGATCGGGGAACAGGGCCTTGAGCGTGGGGGTCAGGAAGTCTGCGCCCTGATCCGCTCGCACGCCGCGCGACGCGAGGGCTCGTGCGAGGGGCTCCTGCAAGCCCAGCGCCTGCATATGAGCGCGGGTTACCGACGGCTCGGCCGGACGCTGACGCCAGGCTCGGCCCGAGAGCGAGCGCGAGACGTCCAGGAACTGAGCTATCCCGCCGACGGGAATGCCACCATCAGCCACTAGAGAGGCCGCGTCGTGCGGATGCGGCGCACCGTGCAGGTAGATGAGTCCATCACGACGGTGTGGGTGCTGATCATGCCACGCTCGATCTTGACCCCGTCAAGCAGGGCGCCGCTGGTGACGCCGGTCGCGGCGAAGACGGCGTCGGTCGAGACCAGCTCATGCAGGTCGTATTTGCGGTTCAGGTCGGTGATGCCGATGCGGTGAGCGCGTCCGCGCTCGTGGTCGTTGCGGAACACCAGCCGTCCCTGGAAATGGCCGCCGACGCATTTGAGCGCCGAGGCCGCAAGCACGCCTTCAGGCGCTCCGCCCGAGCCGAGATAAAGATCGATGCCGGTGTCGGGGTCCGCCGTGTGAATCACGCCAGCGACGTCGCCGTCGCCGATCAGCATGACCTTGGCGCCGACCTCGCGCAGGGCGGCGATCAGGGCCGAGTGGCGCGGGCGGTCCATGACGCATACAGTGATGTCGCGCGGATCGACGCCTTTGGCCGAGGCCAGCGAGCGGACGTTCTCGGCCGGGCTCATGTCCAGATCGACCGTGCCGGGCGCATAGCCGGGGCCGATGGCAATCTTGTCCATATAGGTATCGGGCGCATGCAGCATGCCGCCGCCCGCCGACATCGACAGGACACAGAGCGCACCGGGCATCGCCTTGGCCGTCAGGGTCGTGCCTTCTAGCGGATCGAGCGCGATATCGACGGCGGGGCCCCGGCCGGTGCCGACCGCTTCGCCGATATAGAGCATGGGCGCTTCGTCGCGCTCGCCCTCGCCGATGACGATCAGACCGTCGATCTCGAGGCGGTTGAGGCCGGTGCGCATCGCATCGACCGCGAGCTGGTCCGCCTGCTGCTCATCGCCGCGCCCGATCTGGGCGAATGAGGCGATGGCGGCGGCCTCCGTCACGCTGACGGCGTCGGCGGCGAGGCTGGAGAAGGAGAACCCGGTCTGCGGAACCGGACGCGCACCCGGGCGGCTCTGGTCCAGCCGCTGGGTATCGAAAGGGGCCATGTCGGCCATTGAGGTCTCCTTGAGGAGCTATGATCCCCGGATTCTATCGACCGGGCGAGACGAACTTGTGTCTGTGGAGTCTACTGACGGCTAATCGGAGGCGGCGCCTTGGCGCGATTGCGCAGGGTTTGGGCGTAGGCCTCGATCTCGGCGGCGGTCTGAGCGGTAGCCGGAGCGATCGGAGTCGCAGCGACACGGGCGGCGACTTCGCGCTCAAACGCCGCCGAATCAGCATTCTGCCACTGCAGTGCCGAGACCTCGCCAGCCAGCGCGCCGCCGGTCGCGCGCAGGGTGTTCACCTGCTGGGCGATCTCGGCCGGTTGCGGCACGGGATCTGACGAGCGCGGGAAATCCTTCCACTGCGGATAGACGCGGTTGGCGTCCACCAGCGCCTGCACGCGGGGCGCGACGGGGGAGCTGGCGTCGGTTTCTGGATTGAACCCACCAGCGCAGGCGCCGAGCGAACAGGTCAGCCCGACAACCGTGACGACCGTAAACATCGGCCGCATCATCTTTTTCGTCACGCGAGCGTTCATTTCAGACGTGGTCATATGCCATGATCGCATCAGGCGGAAGGGCGGCTGTAGTCCCCCACGCCGGAAACGCTCGAAGGACCCCTCCGATGGCCAAGCGACCGACCAAGGCCTCCGCCACTCCAATGCCGTCAGAGCCGCCTGTCGAAGCGGTCGCGTCGACGCCGGAGCCCGTCGCTGTCGCCGCACCGCGCAAGTCCGGGCGGCCAACGTCAGTGAAACCGCCGCGTCCTCGCGCAAAGGTGAAGATGGAATCGGAAGCGCCAGCGCTGGCAGCACCGCCGGAGGCGACGAAGCCGGGCGAGGCCCCTGCCCCGCCGGAAGCCGCTCCTGAGCCTGAGGTCCCTCCGACGTTCAGCGCGGGTTCGTTCGCCATGCCCGGCGCTGAGCAGATGCAGATGCTTGAGACGCTGTCGATGAATATCGCCAAGGCTGCCATGACCGCTCAGTCGGCCATCGCCGAGGCTGCAATGAGCCAGGCGGCCAATCCTCGGAAAGAGGGGCAAGCGGCCCTGTCACCCGATCCATTCAACGTCGGCCCGGCCATGACCTCGGTGATGAGCAGTCTGGCCGCTCGGCCCGACAAGCTGTTCAGCGCCCAGGCCGACCTGTTCAGCCGTTATATGGACCTGTGGTCTTCCACGACCCGGCGCGCCTCGGGCGAAACCACCCAGCCGCCATCGAAAGACAAGCGGTTCAAGGACGCCGCATGGTCCGAGAACCCGATGTTCGACATGATGCGCCAGTCATATCTGGTCACATCGGACTGGATGAACGGCCTGATCGCTTCGGTCGAGGACGTCGATCCCCTGACCAAGCGCCGCGCCGAGTTCTTCACCAAGCTGCTGACCGATGCCTTTTCGCCGTCGAACTTCCTCGCCTCCAATCCGGCGGCGTTGAAGGCCATGGCCGATAGCAACGGCGAGTCGCTGGTCAAGGGCATGCAGAATTTCGCAGCCGACCTCGAGCGCGGCGCGGGCAAGCTGGCGATCAGCCAGGCCGACTACGGCAAGTTCGTCGTCGGCGAGAACGTGGCCACCGCGCCGGGCCAGGTCGTGTGGCGCGACGAGTTGTTCGAACTGATCCAGTTCGACGCCGCGACCGATAAACAGCGCGCCATTCCGCTGCTGATCTTCCCGCCGTGGATCAACAAATTCTACATCATGGACCTGCAGCCGGAGAACTCGCTGATCCGCTGGTTATCAGCGCAGGGCTTTACCGTGTTCGTCTGTTCGTGGGTCAATCCGGACGTGGACAAGGCGGCGTTCGGCTTCGACGACTATCTCGAAAAGGGCATCTACCTCGCCATCGAGAAGGCGCTGGAGCAGTCGCAGTCGGAGACGCTGAACACGGTCGGCTATTGCATCGGCGGCACCCTGATGGGCGCGGCGCTGGCTCATATGGCGGCGAATGACGACACGCGGGTCGGCGCCAACACCTTCTTCGCGGCCCAGCACGACTTCGAGGAGGCGGGCGACCTGCTGCTCTTTACCGACGAGCATTGGCTGGCGCAGGTCGAGGAACAGATGGACGCGGCGGGCGGTGTGCTACCCGGCGCGGCGATGGCGGAGACCTTCAACGCGCTTCGAGCCAACGACCTGATCTGGTCGTTCTTCGTGTCCAACTATCTGATGGGCAAGTCGCCTGCGGCGTTCGATCTGCTGTTCTGGAACGCCGACCAGACGCGGATGCCCAAGGCGTTGCACATGGATTACCTCCGCTCGATGTACGGCCAGAACCTGCTCTCGAAGGGCCAGTTCAACATTGGCGGCGAGACGGTCGACCTGTCGAAGGTGACCATCCCGCTCTATTTCCAGGCCAGCCGCGAGGACCACATCGCGCCGATGAATTCGGTCTATCGTTCCGCGCAGGCGTTCAGGAACGCGGACGTGACGCTGACCCTGGCGGGGTCGGGCCATATCGCGGGGGTCATCAACCCGCCCTCGGCCAACAAGTATCAACACTGGGTCAACGACGCCCTGCCCGCGACCCTGGCCGAATGGCAGGCGAACGCCGAGGAGCATCCCGGCAGTTGGTGGACCCACTGGGCTGAGTGGCTGCATGAGCGGTCAGGCGACTGGGTTCCGGCGCGCGATCCGGCTAAGGGTCCGCTCAAGGCCATCGAGCCGGCCCCCGGTTCCTATGTGAAGGTGAAGTCTTGAAGCGTCTCGAACCAAACTTCCTGCTGGCGGTCAGCACCGGCGTCGCTCTGGCGTTGCTGATCCTGACGGCGGTGGTGTTCGGCCAGCCGGGCGGCGAGATCAAATATCCGCTGATGGCCGCGATCTGCGTCATCGCCTACGTCATCGGCAACACGCTGATGCAACGCTGGATGAAGCGAGTCACGCCGCCGATGGTGCACGTGGGCATGCCCGCGACGGCGGCCCTGTCGAGCATATTTCCGCTTGTCGTAATCCTGTTCGCGGCTGTTCCGGTGTTCTGGAGCGGCCGCGACTATGGCCTGTTCATCATCATCGCCGCCGTGATGACCGGCGCGACGATTGAGTCTGCGATGAAGGCTCGCAACCCGGGCTGATTGCTCAGCCCGGACGGAAATGCAGGGCGACGCCGTTGTTGCAATAGCGTTTTCCGGTCGGCGCAGGGCCGTCATCGAACAGGTGACCCTGGTGCCCGAGGCAGCGTGCGCAGTGGTATTCCGTGCGCGGGAAACCGATAGCCAGATCGCGTTTGGTGCCGATATTTGCCGGGTTGGCGCGGAAGAAGCTGGGCCAGCCGGTGCCGGATTCGAACTTCCATGCCGACAGAAACAGCGGCAGGTCGCAGGCCTTGCAGACGAAGGTCCCGGCGCGGTGCTCCTCGTTCAGCGGACTGCTGTAGGGCCGCTCGGTCGCCTCATGACGCAGGACGTCATAGCTAAGGCCGGGCAGCCGCGTGCGCCATTGGGCGTCAGTCGTGCGGCGGATCGGCGAGGACGCGAACGGGTCCGCCGCCGCGCTGGCCTTGCCCGAAGAACAGGCCGCGATGGACAGGGCGCCGGCGCCCATCAGCAAGGCACGGCGTGGGATCAGGATGGCTTGGGTCATGCTTGAAGTACGACGCCGAAGCGCGAAAGGTTTCAAGGCTTCAGGTCAGCCCCGTCGCCTCATCCAGACCCAGCATCAGGTTGAGATTTTGCACCGCCGCGCCTGACGCGCCTTTTCCAAGATTATCCAGCAGAGCGACCAGCCGGGCCTGATGACCATGACGGTCACCGAACACGTGCAGACGCATCCTGTTGGTGCCGTTCAGGCCTTCGGGATCAATGCCGGTCATGGCCTCAGTGGTTTCGAGATCGGCGACCTCGATGAACTGTTGGCCCGCATAGGCCTCGACCAGAGCGCCATGGATGACCTCGATCGAGGTCGATGACGGCAGGGCTGAAAGTTGCAGGGGAATCTCGACCAACATGCCCTGACGATAGGTCCCGACGGCGGGGGCGAACAGGACCTCGTTCGACAGACCCGAGTGCCGCGTCATCTCCGGCACATGCTTGTGGTGTAGGCTGAGACCGTAGGTGCGGTAGGCCGGGGCCTTGTCCTTATCGGCGCCTTCGAACTCAGCGATCATCGACTTGCCGCCGCCGGAGTAGCCGGACACGGCGTTGACGGTCACGAAGGCGTCGGTGGGCACGATGCCGGCGCTGACCAGCGGGCGCATCAGACCGATGAAGCCGGTCGGATAGCAGCCCGGGTTCGACACCCGCGTCGAGGCCGCGATGGCTGCACGCTGGTTCCGGTCCAACTCGGCGAAACCGTAGGTCCAGCCTTCGGCGACGCGGAAGGCAGTCGAGGCGTCGATGACCCGGGTCGTCGTGTTGTCGATCATGGCCACGGCTTCCTTCGCCGCCTCGTCCGGCAAGCACAGGATCACCGCATCCGCAGCGTTCAACGCCTCGCGGCGTGCCGCCGGGTCCTTGCGACGGTCACCGGTCAGGGAGATGAACTCCAGATCCGCGCGGCCTTCCAGCCGCTGCCGAATTTCAAGGCCCGTCGTGCCGGCCTCGCCGTCGATGAAGAGGGTGTGGGTCATTTCACTATCCTGATCCTTCTCCCCCTGCGGGAGAAGGTGGCCCGCCCTGCGGGTCGGATGAGGGGTCACGCTGACCCGTAACGTCTTACTTTGATTACGAACGGACAGAGCGGTGTGACCCCTCATCCGTCAGGCTCCGCCTGCCACCTTCTCCCGCAAGGGGAGAAGGACAGCACAAGAAAAAGGGCGCTCCGGTTTCCCGAAGCGCCCTGATCCAAACCGTAGTGAAACGGCTTAGCGCTTCGAGAACTGGAACGAACGGCGAGCCTTGGCGCGACCGTACTTCTTACGCTCGACGACGCGGCTGTCGCGGGTCAGGAAGCCGTGTGGCTTCAGGACCGGGCGCAGGGCCGGTTCGTAGTGCGTCAGGGCGTGCGACAGGCCGTGGCGAATGGCGCCGGCCTGGCCGGACAGGCCCGAACCCTGAACGGTGCAATCGACGTCGAACTGGGTGGCGCGATCGGTCACTTCCAGCGGCTGTGCGATCATCATGCGCAGGATTTCGCGAGCGAAATACTGCAGTTGATCCTTGCCGTTGATGGTGAACTTGCCGGTGCCTGGCTTGATCCAGACGCGGGCGATCGCGTTCTTGCGCTTGCCGGTCGAATAGGCGCGGCCTTGCGCGTCCAGCTTCTGGACATAGACCGGTGCGTCTTCGGCGGACGAACCACCGAGGCTGCGCAGGGCGTCGAAGCCGGTCGCTTGTTCTTGAGTGACGTCGGTCATGCTCAGATGCTCCGGGTGTTCTTGGCCGAGCGGCCGGCGAAGTCGATGGTTTCAGGCTGCTGGGCGTCGTGCTCGTGCGCCGAACCGGCGAACAGGCGCAGGTGGGTCATCTGACCACGAGCCAGCGGGCTTTCCTTCGGCATCATGCGCTCGACGGCTTTTTCCAGAACGCGTTCCGGGAAGCGGCCGTTCAGGACCTTCTCAGGGGTGGTCGACTTGACGCCGCCCGGGTGGCCGGTGTGACGATAGTAGATCTTGTCGGTCAGCTTCTTGCCGGTGAACACGACCTTGTCGACGTTGGTGACGACGATGTAGTCGCCCGAGTCCACGTGGGGGGTGTAGGTCGGCAGGTGCTTGCCACGCAGACGCATGGCGATGAAGGTCGCGAGGCGGCCCACGACGACGCCTTCAGCGTCGATATGGATCCATTTTCTCTCGACCTCGGACGGCTTCAAGGCAGCCGTAGTGCTCTTCAGCATTTCAGAGGTTCCTGGGATAGACGAACGATGGGCCCAGTCCTGCGGATGCGGGAATGAGCGGAAGGCGCGCTGATAGAGGATGGGTTCGGATGCGTCAATGCGCGTAGAATGTCCGAACAGGCTCTAGTGCCATGTTTTGCAACGATTTTTCAATAACGGTATTAAAATACCGTACGAAATGAGCCGCTTTGATATGCTTTAGGGCGTTCAGGCTGGCTGACGGCGCAGGAAAAGCACCCG
>DASVTM010000400.1:0-3470 GCA_036387575.1 Brevundimonas sp. | reverse complement strand
AGGCGGCCTGTTCCTGCTGTGGAAGGCGACCAAGGAAATCCACCACTCGGTCGATCCCACCCCGAGCCATGACGAAGTTCTCGACAAGAAGTCGGCCGTCATCAACAACGCCGGCGCCGCCATCATCCAGATCATCCTGCTCGACCTGGTCTTCTCGGTCGACTCGATCCTGACCGCCGTGGGCATGACCGACCACGTGCCGATCATGATGGTCGCGGTCATCATCGCCGTGACGGTGATGTTGCTGGCTTCGGACCCACTCGCGAACTTCATCGACAAGAACCCGACCATCGTCATGCTGGCCCTTGGCTTCCTGCTGATGATCGGCGCCGTGCTGATCGCCGACGGCTTCGGCGTCCATGTGCCCAAGGGCTATATCTACGCCGCCATGGCCTTCTCGGGTCTGGTCGAGGGGCTCAACATGGCGAGCCGGAACTCGGCGCAGAAGAAGCAGGCGCTGCTGGATGCTCACCAAACCGAATTGAACAAGCGCGAAACGGCGGAGCCCGGGGTATAGGCGAAGGATGCGCCAAGCCCTCTCTGCCCTCCTGCTGCTCCTCGGAGCCTGCGCGTCGCAGATCGCGGCCCTGCCGGCGTCCGCTGAGGTTCCGGTTCGGGGCTACAAGATCGTCCGGACCTTTCCGCATGGAACAGACGCCTTCACCGAAGGCCTGTTCTATCGCGGTGAGGGCGCCGACGCCGAACTGGTCGAGAGCACGGGACGTTTCCCGTCCGACATCCGCATCATCCGCCTGGCTGACGGCGAGGTGCTGAAGAAGCGGGTGCTCGATACCGCCTATTTCGGTGAGGGCATCGTTCAGGTCGGAGACCGGCTGATCAGCCTGACGTGGCGCAACCATATCGGCTTCATCTGGAACGCGACCGACCTGACGCCGATTTCGGCCTTCAGCTATACGGGCGAGGGCTGGGCCCTGACCAAGGACGACCACCGCATCATCATGAGCGACGGCACGCCAGAGCTGCGCTTTCTCGACCCCCAGACCCTGCAGGAGACCGGACGGTTGCTGGTCACCGCGGATGGCGAGCCTGTCGATGAGCTGAACGAGCTCGAATGGATCAACGACGCCGACGGCCCTCACATCTACGCCAATATCTGGCAGACCGACCGGATCGCCAAGATCGACCCCGCCACCGGGCATGTCGTGGCGTGGATCGACCTGACCGGCCTTTTTCCGGTGTCCGAGCGCAAGGATCCCACCGACGACGTCCTCAACGGCATCGCCTGGGACGCGGCGGGCAAGCGGCTGTTCGTCACCGGCAAGAACTGGCCGCAGCTGTTCGAGATCAGGCTGACCGACACGCCGCATTGAGCCTGTCGCAGATCAGGGCGATAGACAGGCATGACCGACGCACCTTCGACCCCCTCGACCATGACCTACGCCCGCTATCTCGGGCTGGACCAGCTGCTGTCGGCCCAGGACCCGATCAGCGATCAGCACGACGAGATGCTGTTCGTCATCATCCACCAGACCAAGGAACTGTGGCTCAAGCAGATCCTGCACGAGGTCGCGCTGGCGCAGGCTCTGGTGCGCAACGGCGATCTGGTGCCGGCCTACAAGAGCCTCGCGCGGGTCAGTCGAATCCAGTCCGTGATGACCCAGAGCTGGGACATCCTCGCCACCATGACGCCTGCGGATTATCTGCGTTTCCGCAACGTGCTGGGGTCGAGCTCCGGCTTCCAGAGTGATCAGTTCCGCCGTTTCGAAGCCATGCTGGGTCTCAAGGACGCCAAGTTCCTGAGCTTTCAGGAAGACCGCCCCGAAGCCTATGCGGCTCTAAAGTCGGCGATCGAGGCGCCCAGCCTCTATGACGACGCTCTCGCTCAACTGGCCAGGGCGGGGTTGCCGATCCCGGATGACGTTCTGAACCGCGACGTCAGCCAGCCCTGGCAGCCGTCCGAAGGTGTCGAGGCAGCGTGGCTGGAGGTCTATCGCGATACCGACCGCCGGTGGGCGCAGTACCAGTTGGCCGAGAAGCTGGTCGATCTGGACGACGCCCTGCTGACCTGGCGCCATAAACATGTGGTCACGATTGAGCGCATCATCGGCCGGCGCCGGGGTACAGGCGGCACCGAAGGCGTCGCTTATTTGACGACGACGCTTGAGAAGCGCTGCTTCCCCGAACTCTGGTCGCTCCGCACGAAGCTGTGACTGCGGCTGACGTGACAGTGATCGATCGGCAGTCTTGATGCCGCAACTCGGGAAGAGCGTGGCCGTTATATATATGAAGATTGGAGTCCCTCATGCCTAACCGCCACGATATTCACGTTCTGAACAGCCTCGTCGAGGCGACCCTCGACAGCGCCGAACGGCTTGAGCAGACCGCAAGTGAAAGCGACGCTTCAGGTCATGGATCCCTGTTCAGCTCATTGGCTGCCGAGCGCCGCGACATCGCCCGGGTCTTGTCGGAGAGTGTCACCGCCCTCGGAGGTCAGCCCAACACGAGAGGATCGATCCTCGCCAAGGCACAGCGGGCAGTGAAGGACATGAGCCATGCGCTCATGGGCAACGAGGCAGGTTTGATCGATAGCGCCGATCAGGGTGAGGCGGCGCTGGACAAGAAGTATGAGGCTGCCATCGCCGATGACCGACTGTCCGCCACGACGCGCGAAACGCTCCGCCGAGCTCACGCCGCGATCCACCGTGAGGCCCATGATCTGCACGATCTGCGTCGCAGCGTTGACGGCCAGAGGGACGCGAGCTCGAACCTGTTCCCGCAATAGAAGCGAGTCAGCCTGAATGAAAAAGGCCCCGGTCTCGCGACCGGGGCCTTCGTCATTTAACTGCGCTCAAGTAGCCCGAAGGGCGGTAGCGCAAAAAGATTGCCTATGCTTCGTCGGACTTGTCGGAGGTGCCGGTGACCGGAACCACGGCGCCCTTGACCGGACGAACCGTCTGGCGCTCGGCGATACGGGCCGACTTACCGCGACGGTCGCGCAGGTAGTACAGCTTGGCGCGCCGAACGACGCCGCGACGCTTGACTTCGATCGCGTCGATGTTTGGCGAAAGGATAGGGAATTTACGTTCGACGCCTTCACCGAAGGAAATCTTGCGGACAGTGAAGCTCTCGTTCACGCCGCCGCCGTCGCGGGCGATGCAGACGCCCTCGAAGGCCTGAATACGTTCGCGTTCGCCTTCCTTGATCTTCACCATGACGCGCAAAGTGTCGCCAGGCTGGAAGTTCGGGATTTCGCGGATCGCAACCAGGCGGGCTTTTTCTTCGGCTTCGATGGTCTGAAGGATATTGGCCATGTGTCTATTCTCCTCGGGCTTTTGCGCCCTTTAGCTTTGATTTGGCGGAAGATTCCGCAGGTAGTGTTTGCAGGTGAGCGGCCCACAGATCGGGCCGTCGCTCCTGCGTCGTCAGTTCCCGCTGTTCCTGACGCCAGGCCGCCATCTTGCGATGGTCGCCCGACAAAAGAACCTCGGGGATCTCCAGCCCCTCGAACG
>DASVTM010000399.1:0-2326 GCA_036387575.1 Brevundimonas sp. | reverse complement strand
CCAGGGCGATGTTGTCAGTCTACGCGGAGGCGCCCTCATAGGACGGTCAGCATTCATCTGTGGCGACCCCTATTCGGCAGCCGACGTTTTCGAGAAGGCTGTAGCCCAGCGGCCAACCGTTGAAGCACGGTTCAATCTTGCCACCGCGTACGCCAGAACGGCTCGATATCAGGCGGCAGCTGACCTTTATCGCACGGTAGTTGCAAACGGCCAGTTCACCGTCTTGACGCTCGATACAGAACAGGGAGTCAGCGGTTCCCGTCCTGCGAGTTTCAATGCAGCTGACGAGGCAGCCGTGCGGCTTGCCGACATGGGAGCCAGGATCGCGGCCGATCAAAGCACGGCCGCGATCGGCGATACGGGCGAAGATGCGACAAATCCAATCCAGGCCATCATCGACCGAGCCCACGTCCCCTCTGATCGCGCCCTGTTTTTTGACGGTCTAACCACAGACCCGGAACTCACGGCCGTGCCGTCGCCAGTCACCCATAGCCGTTGGAGGCAGTGCACCGGCGTTGGGCGGATCGGAATCGTGTAAGTGGCTCGGCTATCAATGTTGAAGGCCCTGAGACGACCCGCCTGCGGATAAAGCGATTCCCGGGTTCCCCACGGAACAACCGGCGGGTGCGACGGTGTTGAACCGCCACCGCAACGTCGCCCTCGAGGAGCCTCCCCCGTCGGGCGTATGGGCGATGACGATGACCGGGCTTGACCGCGCCTTGGGCACCGGATCCTCAAGAACGTCGGAACGGGGCACCGTGACCTGAGGAGGGCGTTGCGATGATGTCGGATTGTGTCGACACGCCCTCGCAGTCCCGGGCGCCGAGTGCGCGCACTACGAAGTGGTCGCATGGACTCGCGGCTGGAGCATCAGCGTCAACGGCGCCTGCACCCGGCCCTTCCGCAGTCGCCGGGCGGCAGAAAGGATCGCCAGGACGCTTCAGCGTCAGGCGGATGCTCTAGCGGGCATTCCGAAACCAAAGGTGCGCCAACATGCCTGAGCGAACTCGCACGGGAGCTGAGGCCCAAGCCTTGGCCCTGATACTTTGCCGGATGGTCCCTCCCGCCATCATAGACGTCGCCGAAGGGAACCCAGTGGCGCCTGAGATGCCCGGCTTTTTCCTGTGTTGCCGCACCTGGAATACGTCCTGAATTTTACGTCCACGTTATGCGCAGGGACCAGACTCGAATGGTCCCGTTATGCGGCTTCGTGGTCCACCGGCCTCCTGATTATTGGAGGCGCCGACAATGGCCGATCTGTTTTTCCTGGTGCTGGGTGGTGGGGCGTTTCTCGTCTTCGCCGCACTGGCCGCTGCCCTGAAGAGGGTGTGACGATGATCGCCATCCTCTGGGGAGTCGGCGCTGTCGTCGTCGCCGTCTACATGATCGCGGCGCTCGTGCGCCCCGAGCGGTTCTAGGGAGCCGCCATCATGAACATTCAAGGTTGGGCGGAAATCGCCCTCACACTCGCGCTGACGATCGGCCTCGGCTGGCCCATCGGCGTCTACATGTCTCGCGTCTGGAACGGCGAACGCACCTGGCTCGACCCGGTGCTCAAGCCCTTTGAGGCGTTCTTCTACACCGCCGCCGGCGTCGATCCGAAACGCAGCCAGAGCTGGCTCGGATTCGCCGGTGCGCTGCTGGCGTTCAACGCCGTCGGCTTCTTCCTGCTGTTCGCCATCCTGCGTCTACAGGGCGTACTGCCGCTGAACCCGCAGGGCTTCGCGGGCATGTCACCCCATCTGGCCTTCAACACCGCCGTCAGCTTCGTGACCAACACCAACTGGCAGTCGTACGGCGGCGAAAGCACCGCATCGACCTTCAGCCAGATGGTCGGCTTCACCACCCAGAACTTCGTTTCTGCGGCGACAGGCGCGACGATCGCAGCCGCTCTAGCACGGGCGTTCGTCGCGAATCGCGGCGAAGGCGTCGGCAATTTCTGGGCCGACCTGACGCGCACCACGCTTTACGTCCTGCTGCCTCTGGCCTTCGTCGTAGCCGTCACCTTGACCGGTCTCGGCGTCGTGCAAAGCCTGGCAGCATCGGCCACGGCGACCGGTCTCGAAGGCGCATCGCAGACGATTTCCCTGTTCCCGGCCGCAAGCCAGGAAGCCATCAAGCAACTGGGCATCAACGGCGGCGGCATCTTCAACGCCAACTCCGCTCACCCGTTCGAGAACCCCTCGCCCCTGACCAACCTCATCGAGGCCGTAGCGATCGGCGTGATGGGCTGGGCCTCGTTCTTCGCCTTCGGCCGCAGCGTGCTGGCCAAGAAGGACATTCGCGCTCTGACATTGGCCGCCACGGTCCTGATCTCGTTCTCGGC
>DASVTM010000398.1:0-5780 GCA_036387575.1 Brevundimonas sp. | reverse complement strand
CGGTTCTGCGGACGCTTGGCGAAAAGCCTTACCGGGTCTTCGAGGTCTAGCCCCTAACGTCAGGCGGCAGCGATGGCGTCGACTTCATTGGCCGAACCGAGAGCCACGGCGACGCGGTCGTGGAGCCTGGTCGGGATGACGTCGAGGATGGGGGTCACGCCGTCGGTGGTGGCCTTGCCACCTGCCCGCTCGATCAGCAGCGCCATCGGGGCGCCTTCATACAGCAGACGCAGCTTGCCGGGACGGTCGGGCTCGCGCTGGTCCCAAGGATAGAGGAAGACGCCGCCGCGCATCAGGATGCGGTGAACGTCGGCGACCATGGCCGCAACCCAGCGCATGTTGAAATCCTTACCGCGCGATCCGGTCTTTCCCGCCAGACAGCCGTCGATGTAGCGCTGCACAGGCTCGGCCCAATGACGGCGGTTCGACATATTGATCGCGAACTCCCTGGTGTCCGCAGGCACGCGGACGTCGGGATGGGTCAGGCGCCAGACGCCCTGATCGTCGAGGGTGAAGCCGGTCACGCCCTCGGACAAGGTCAGGACCAGCATGGTCTGCGATCCATAGACCGCATACCCGGCGCAGACCTGCTTGCGGCCGCCGATCAGGAAGTCGGCCTCGGTCGGATTCTGACCCGCGGGGGCTGGCAGGATCGAGAAGATGGTGCCCACGGGGGCGTTGATGTCGATATTGGACGAGCCGTCGAGCGGATCGAAAGTGACCAGATAGCCGCCCTGACGACCGGTGGGCTCGATCAGGTCCATCTCCTCCGACCCGACGGCTGCAACGGGTCCGCAGGCCTTGAGCCGGTCGGTCAGCATGTCATTGGTCATGACGTCGAGCTTCTTCTGCTCCTCGTCCTGGACATTGACGCTTCCCGCAACGCCGAGTGCTCCGGCGAGGGCCCCGAGCGAGACCAGCCGGGAGATGGCGACGCATTCCTCAGCAATCGCGGCTACCACGATCTTCAAATCCTCGGGCGCGTCCTGTGCGTCGAGGTAGTCGGCGAAGGCGGCGAACGACGTCATTCAAGAATCCCGTTTTGTCTGCGGCTTTCCTATCCCGAAACCGGTCGCGAGGGGAACCGCCAAGCGGCGCTGCAAGCAGTTGGCCATCTGTCCAGGGCCGCACAGGAACCAATCCTGTGTCGACCTGGTTACACAAGGCATCCGTGCATTCCAACGGACGCAGGCCACAGACGCCATGGAAGCTTCTCCTGTCACCGCCGCCCAGTGTCGTGAACGCGCCCGACGCTGCTTCGAACGCGCTATCGCGGAAGAAAACCTCACTGCGAGGGAAACCTATCTGCGCCAAGGCGAGGCATGGATGCTGCGCTGCCGGAACTGGGCGCCGACACCGGCAAGACGGGGTTCGGCAACGGGTGACATCAGGAGCGATACGGCGGGGTCGGCCTGACCAGGATCGACGCGAAACCAGCTACCTACATGTTCGCCGCACGTGACGGTGACGTCATCTATCCAGCGTTGGGCGTTGCTGGCCGCTTTGCCCATCGATACCAGCGGGCCGTTGACCGGACTTCATGCCCTGCGTGAGCCGACGTCCGGCGTCGCCTCGTCCTGAAGCGGCGCGCCGTGGCGGCGCTGACGGCGGGAGACAACGTAGGAGACCAGCCACAGCGCCGTGGCCCATGCCGCGCCGACGCTCCAGCCCGCGAAGACGTCCGATGCCCAGTGGGCTCCAAGGTAGATGCGCGTCGTCCCGATCAGCAAGGTGATCAGGATTCCGACACCGAGCACGTAGGCCTTGAAGCGCTTCTCCGGGAAGGCGCGGGTCAGCATGACCCCAAGCGACAAATAGAAGACCGCCGACAGAAGGGCGTGGCCGGACGGGAAGCTGGCGTTAATCGTCTCGGTCGCCCGATAGAGGGCCGGCGGGCGGTCCCGTTCGAACACGGCTTTCAAGCCTTCGCTCAGCATCACCCCACCGCCGAGACCGACCACCAACAGGGCCGAGGAGAGCCATTTTCTCTGGATCAACAGGAAGATGATGACGATGGTCGCAAACAGGGCAAGGACCGAGATGCCGCCGAGCGAAGTGATGTCTGACGTCGCTTCCTTCAGCCACCACGGGCCCCAGGGCCGGGAGGGATCATCGGCGTAGGGCCGAAGGAGGTGTAGAATGCGTGCGTCGAAAGCCATGCCGTCCGGTTCGCGTATGTCCTCGGCAAGTTCGGCGAAGCTGAGACAGCCGACCGCCATGACAAAAAGGGCGCCAAGCGCCGCGATCTCGGTGCGCGCTAGAGCGAAGGCGCGGCGCGCGAACGGGATCACATCAGGTGTCGACATCGTCCGTGAACGGTCACGCTCCCATCGCGTTCCGGGACGGGGCGTTTCACGCGTTCGTGATTCCCGAGCGCACTTGCCCTCACAGCCCTGTGGCGGGCCTCTGCGCGGTTTCCCACAGGACTGCCCCCTGTCTTTCGTCTGATTCGGCCACGAACCCGGAGTCAAGCCGTTGACGGGTCGTTAGGCATCTGCGCCCTATATGTGGGCTCGGGGAGCGCTTCGGCCACTAGATGATGTGTCCGGACGCGGGAGCTTCAATCGCGCTTTTTGTTCAGGACGTTGACGATCATGGCTGGCCTCGAGGCATACAAGACCACGGAATTTGCTGTGCTTTCCGGCGAAAAAGATGCGGCGCGGCCGCAGTTGTCCGTGGTTCGCTCGCTGGAACTGGACCGTTCGCGAGACGACCTGCTGACTGACTTCGGCAAGAAGACGCTGGAGGATCGTTACCTGCTGGCGGGCGAGAGCTATCAGGACATGTTCGCCCGCGTCTCGACCGCCTTCTCTGACGACGCCGATCACGCCCAGCGCGTCTACGACTACATGTCCAAGCTCTGGTTCATGCCCTCGACGCCGGTGCTGTCGAACGGCGGCGCCGATCGCGGCCTGCCGATTTCATGCTTCCTGAACGCGGTCAGCGATTCGTTGGATGGCATCCAGCAGGTCTGGAACGAGAACGTCTCGCTGGCCTCGAACGGCGGCGGCATCGGCACCTACTGGGGCGGCGTCCGGTCGATCGGCGAGAAGGTCAAGGGCGCAGGCCAGACCTCCGGCATCATCCCCTTCATCCGCGTCATGGATTCCCTGACACTCGCGATTTCGCAAGGTTCGCTGCGTCGCGGTTCGGCCGCCGTCTATCTGGACGTGCACCACCCCGAGATCGAGGAGTTCCTCGAAATCCGCAAGCCGTCGGGCGACTTCAACCGCAAGTCCCTGAACCTGCACCACGGCATCAACATCACCGATGAGTTCATGGAAGCAGTCCGCGCCGGCGGTTCGTTCGGCCTGCGTTCGCCCAAGAACGACGAAGTGCTCAAGGTCGTCGACGCCCGTTCGCTGTGGCAGAAGATCCTCGAGATCCGCCTGCAGACTGGCGAGCCCTATCTGATCTTCTCCGACACGGTGAACCGGCAGATGCCGCAGCACCAGAAGGACCTCGGCCTCAAGGTCAAGCAGTCCAATCTGTGCTCGGAAATCATGCTGCACACCGGACGCGACCACCTCGGTATCGATCGCACCGCCGTCTGCTGCCTGTCGTCGGTCAACGCCGAGAAATTCCTGGAGTGGCGCGAAGAGCCCCGCTTCATCGAGGACATCATGCGTTTCCTCGACAACGTGCTGGAAGACTTCATCACGCGCGCGCCGCCCGAAATGAAGGCCGCCGTCTATTCGGCCAAGCGCGAGCGGTCGGTCGGTCTCGGCCTGATGGGCTTCCACTCGTTCCTGCAGGCGCAGGGCGTAGCGTTCGAAAGCGCCATGGCGAAATCGTGGAACATGCGCCTGTTCAAACACCTGCGTCGCGAGGCCGATAAGGCCAGCGTCAAACTGGCCGAGGAAAAGGGCGCCTGCGAAGATGCTGCCGAGCGCGGCGTCATGGAGCGGTTCTCGCACAAGCTGGCCATCGCCCCGACCGCCTCGATCTCGATCATCTGCGGCGGCACCTCGGCAGGCATCGAGCCGATCCCGGCCAACATCTATACTCACAAGACCCTGTCGGGCTCGTTCGCCGTCAAGAACCCGTATCTGGAAGAACTGCTGGAGACCAAGGGCGCCAACACCGCCGTCGTCTGGTCCTCGATCCTGGAACATGAAGGTTCGGTCCAGCACCTCGATATGCTGAGCGACGACGAGAAGGGCATCTACAAGACCGCCTTCGAACTGGACCAGCGCTGGGTTGTCGAACTGGCTGCCGACCGCTCGCCGGAAATCTGCCAAGCGCAGTCGATCAACCTGTTCATCCCCGGCGACGTCAACAAGTGGGACCTGCACATGCTGCACTGGCGCGCATGGGAGACCGGCGTGAAGTCACTCTACTATCTGCGCTCCAAGTCCGTTCAGCGGGCGGCCTTCGCCGGCGCCGAGGCCAAGATCGTGGCCGAGATCGATCCCAATCAGCCGGACCTCTTCTCGGCTGCTCGCACCGACTACGACGAGTGTCTGGCCTGCCAGTAAGGCCCGGTTTCCGGCCTTAACCCTCTTCTCCGGGGAACTTGACCGTCCAAACTCGCATTCAGCGCGTGTCAGGATCGTGTTGTGAAATAGTCTCTAGGCGTCCGCCCACTTTCGAGTCAGGGTGGCGGACGTTAACGGACTGTGAGGGGACCGTTGAAGCGCTTTGGAAGGGTCATCATCGGCATAGCTTCGTTCGGGGGCATCGCGACCTCGGCCGCCGCGCAGGTGACTCTTAACGCTGAATGGGCTCGCGCGCAGGAAGAACAGACCCTCCGTCAGAGCGTGGGTGCGTCGTCAACCTCACCGACCCCGGCGACGACGGCCAGTCTAACCTCCCAGAGCTACGCCGTGAGCACGGCCCCGGAAGGCCGTGAGTTTGGTCCCGTAATCGATTTCCAGAGTGACTACCCGGCGGACAGGTTCAGTCCTGCCAAGGAGCGTATGTCGCCTTTCGCCGCGACAAGCCGCTCGGATATCTGGCGGGAAGGCGAAGGCTACACCGACCGTCTGCGGCTCACGGCCCATGGGGACCTGAGGCGCGCGGATGGCGCTCCCGTACCGCCGACGCTACAGGAGCAGAGCGATTTCCGGCCCGATAGCTATGACGTCACCTACACCCGTGGCTGGCCTGCGGCGCGCGGCTATACGCCCTCCGGTCTGGAAGTCAGCCTGACGCCCCACGCCGGAGTGGGCATAGGCGATCAGGGCGGGCTGGCCGAAGCTGGAGCCACGCTGAAGATCGGCTCCGACCTCGCTCGCCTGGTGCCCCGGGGATCACGCGAGTTCGGCGAGCGCTCACGGTGGTACGTTTATGCGGCCAGCTCGGGTCGGGCCGTCGGCTATAATTTCGCTCGTAATCGTGACGGCGACTTCACCCGCTCAGGCGTCAGTCAGGACCGGGGGACTTTCCTCGGTGATGCGTCCATCGGCGTGGCCATGCGGCGAGGCGACATGCAAACCTCGTTCGGCGTCGTTTATCGGGAGATCAAAGCCAAGGGAATGCGCGGTGGCGAAGGCATCGACCGCGACGTGTCCGAGGGCCTGGTGGCGTTCCAGTTCTCGATCAGACCGGAACGATAGGGTTAGGAGCAGGCACCCGGGTTAGGGGCGATGCGTCAGCGACTCTGGCTTACTTCGCCTATTCCCCAAGCCCGAACCCATGGTCTCTCGCCTTCATAGCCATCCCTTGCGCTTGAACCAGAGCAGCGGGAGCACGGCGGCGATGAGCATGAGCATCAAGGCGAATGGATAGCCCCAGACCTGCGGCAACTCGGGCATGTGTTCGAAATTCATGCCGTAGAT
>DASVTM010000397.1:0-6396 GCA_036387575.1 Brevundimonas sp. | reverse complement strand
ACAGGTGCAGCACCGCGTGCTCGACCCCGCCGATATATTGATCGACCGCCAGCCAGTGATCGGCGGCCGCCTTGTCGATTGGGGCGTCGGCCGTCGGGTCAGTGAAGCGGGCGAAATACCAGCTGGAGTCTACGAAGGTGTCGAGCGTGTCGGTCTCGCGCGTCGCGTCCTCGTTGCAGGCCGGGCATTTGACGTGTTTCCACGTCGGGTGCCGGTCGAGCGGATTGCCGGGCACGTCGAAGGTGACATCGTCGGGCAGGATGACCGGCAACTGGTCGGCGGGAACCGGCTGAACGCCACACGACGGGCAGTGGATGATCGGGATCGGGCAACCCCAGTAGCGCTGGCGCGACACGCCCCAGTCGCGCAGGCGATATATGGTCGCGCCCTTGCCCATGCCCGCGTCTTCGATGCGCTGGATGGCCGCCGCCTTGCCGTCCTCGATCGACATGCCGTCGAGGAAGTCGGAATGGAACAGGGCGCCCGGGCCGACATAGGCCTCATTCTCGACGGCGAAGTCGTCGGCGGCGTCGGCGGGCTTGACCACCGGGATCACCGGCAGGTCGTATTTGCGCGCAAAATCCAGGTCGCGTTGATCGTGGGCCGGGCAGCCGAAGATGGCGCCCGTGCCGTATTCCGACAGGATGAAGTTGGCGATCCAGACGCTGACTTCGCGGCCGTCGAACGGATGCGTGACCTTCAGCCCCGTGTCCCAGCCGATCTTCTCGGCCTGTTCGATGTCGGCCTGCGACGTCCCGCCGGCGCGGCATTTCGCGGTGAACTCGGCGACGGCGGGATCAGCCTCGGCCATGGCCCGGGCGATCGGATGGTCAGGCGCGATGCCCATGAAGGACGCGCCGAACAGGGTGTCGGGGCGGGTGGTGTAGATTTCCAGACCGTCAGGCGAGGCGGCCCCGGACAAGGAGGGGGGCGCGTCCCCGGCCCATTTCCACGTCATCTGCAGGCCCTTGGACCGACCGATCCAGTTCTCCTGCATCAAGCGGACCTTGTCCGGCCAGCGGTCGAGATCCTTGAGGCCTTCGATCAGGTCGTCGGCATAGTCGGTGATGCGCAGGAACCACTGGTTCAGCTTGCGCTTCTCGACCACCGCGCCGGAACGCCAGCCCTTGCCGTCGATGACCTGTTCGTTGGCCAGGACGGTGTTGTCGACCGGATCCCAGTTGACCACGCCGTCCTTGCGATAGACGAGCCCACGCTTGAACAGCTCGAGGAACCAGGCCTGTTGCTTGCCGTAGTATTCGGGATCGCAGGTCGCGAACTCGCGCGACCAGTCCAGCGACAGGCCCAACAGCTTCAACTGCTCGCGCATCGTGGCGATGTTGGAATAGGTCCAGCCCTTGGGGTGGATGCCGCGTTCCATGGCCGCGTTCTCGGCCGGCATGCCGAAGGCGTCCCAGCCCATCGGATGCAGCACATCGAAGCCCTGCGCCCGTTTGTGACGCGCGACCACGTCGCCCATCACATAGTTGCGGGCATGACCCATGTGGATGGCGCCCGACGGATACGGGAACATCTCGAGCACATAGTATTTCGGCCGCCCGGTATCCTTCGTGACGAAGGCGTTCGCATCCGACCAGCGCTGCTGCTGACGGGGTTCGGCGGTTTTGGGTTCGTAACGGGCCACGGGCATCCTGAAGAGACGGCGATAGGGCCACGCCCCTCGCGCTCAGTTAGCCCGAAGGGCGGCGACGCCCAAGGAAATTAGAGACGCCCTTCGTGCCGAAGCAGCGAAGGGCGAAACACACAGAAGGCGCTCAAGCAGCAAGCGACCGCGTCACGAGCGATAGCGCCCTAAAGAACGATGCCTAGTTGGCGTTGGCCAGATTGAGCTGACGGGCCTTGGTCAGGATCGCGTTCTCGAGATCGGTCTCGGTCTGGGCGGCGACGGGCGCAGCAGTCCAGCCGCCCGAGGCGTCCTTGACTTCCTTGGTCACGGTCACGTTCAACGCATCGGCGCGCAGGCGCGTGTCGAGGATGAAGACCGTCGCCTTGAAACGCTCGTTCGGCGTCTGGGGATTGATGTACCAGTCGTAGTTCACGACGCCGCCCCACGGATCAGCAGTCAGCAGCGGCATGAAGCTGAGGGTGTCGAGCGTCGCACGCCACAGATAGGCGTTCACGCCGATACCCGCCTGGGCATTGGCCTTGGGCTTGGAGGGACCGCCGACGAAAGGCACTTTCACGCCTCCGCAGGCGGACAGCATCAGGCCGGACGCAATGGCGGCGATCGTAGCACCGCGAACCATCGCTTTATTGAGGGCCATCAAGGAATTCTCCGTTCAGATTGGACGCCGGACCCGCGGGTGAGCACACGTCGCCCGGGCGCAACAGCTCCGCCCCCCATTCCAGGGTCAGGACGAAGGCCGCAACGAGGCTCTATAACACGTCGAAAAGGGGCAATGACAAGGCGAAGAACGCCGCGATCTTTGCAGTTGTGCAACATGAGTTTAGGAAGCCTCCGGATGCAGACCCGCGTTGGTGCCGAAAGCGATGTACGAGTTTCCGCCGCAATCCCGTGACGCTTGCGCCACAGGGGCCTCCTAGAGTCGGAAGAAGTCGGGAGAAGCGACCACGTTGCGTTGACCGGGCGAACCCAGGCTGTCTAATCGTTTGGGTTCACGGCGAAAACGCCGGTTCAGGATTTGATGACGCGCCTGGTCGCGTCTGAAGGGTTGGGAAATGCGGTTCGGCGCGATCTTCGCAGGACTATTGAGCGCGGCGCTCCTGATGGGAGCGGCCCAGACTGCATCGGCGCAATCCGTCGGTGCGCGATCGCGCACGTCTGCCGTTTCGCTCGCCGAGGCTCAGGCTGCTCAAGCGTCCCAACGTGGAAATCCGCCCCCTGCACGTCGCGGCCTGCGCTGGTATGACACCGGTCGCTGGGGTCTGAACTTCAACCTCAATCAGCCCGTCGGTCGCGAGACCCAGTGGGGCGATGTCGAGGCGGGCGCCTATTACAGCGTCACGCCGCGCCTGAGCGTCGGGGCCGCCGCCGGTCTGGCCCGTCCGGAACAGGACCCGGCCCGCGCCCCGGCCGATGATAACCGCACCCAACCGCGCATCCGGCTGGAATCCATCTTCAAGTTCTAAAGGCTGACTGCAGCCGCTTCAGGCGGTGAAAGCGTCCTGTATCGCATCGACTCCGGCGATTCCGCATGCGCCGGTTGAAGCCAGCGCGCCGACGGTCTTCGGCCCTACCCCGCCCAGAGCATAGACAGGCCTGCGCGCTGACACCGCGATCAAGGCTTCGATTCCCAACGACGGCTTGACCGCCGAGGCGCCGCCCGCCGGGAAAATCGGCGACAGGATCACGGCGTCCAGATCCTTGGATGCGAGTGTCGTATCTATGGAATGCGCCGCTCCAGTCAGGATCCAGTCTGGCCGCCGCGCTCGCAGCGATGTCGCCTGATCCAGCGCTCGTTCGGGCAAATGAACGCCATCGGCCTGGACGGCCTCGGCCAGATCAGCATCCAGCCCTATCAGCAGGATCAGTCCTCGCTCGACGGTGATGTCCTTGAGCCGTCGCGCCGTGGCTCCGGCGTCTGTGGCGCCGAAATGCCGATAAACGACGCCAGCGCCTTCCGGCAGGCGTTCTGCAGTGCGCCACGGCTCGGGGGTTCGCTCGGGATCGGTGAAGAACAGCAGCGGCGGCAGCGCGCGGGCGCTGACACGATGGGCCGCCCGGGCTAGACCCTCGGCCGTGTCCCACAGCAGGCGCGCATCGTGCGACAGAGTTCCGGAGCCATCCATGTCCCCGTCATCCCCCGGTTTCGACGCCCCGTCCATGGCCCCGGCGAGCATCGCTGACCGCGTCACTGCGGTCAGGGCCCGCATTGCGGAGACCGCCCGCTCGGTCGGG
Organism: Brevundimonas sp.; assembly: GCA_036387575.1. GTDB lineage: Bacteria > Pseudomonadota > Alphaproteobacteria > Caulobacterales > Caulobacteraceae > Brevundimonas. The sequence continues at coordinate 2,516 of DASVTM010000397.1, read as the reverse complement.
CGCGACCCTGCCTCCGTCACCTTGACAGCCGTATCCAAGACCCAGCAGCCGGAAGCCATCGACGCCATCCTCACCACCGGCCAGCGCATCTTCGGCGAGAACCGGGTGCAGGAGGCGCAAGGTCGCTGGACCGAGCGACGCCTCGACGTCCCCAATCTGCAGCTGCGTCTGATCGGGCCGCTGCAATCGAACAAGGCCGAGGACGCGGTCGCCTTGTTCGACGTCATCGAGACGCTCGACCGTGAAAAGCTGGCGCGGACGCTCGCAGATGCCATCCAGTCCGCCGGACGTGCGCCGAAGATGCTGGTTCAGGTCAACACCGGCGCCGAGCCGCAGAAGGCCGGTATCCTGCCCAAAGAGGCCGACGCATTCATCGCCCTGGCGGGCGAAACCTATGGCTTGCAAATCGATGGACTGATGGCCATTCCGCCCGCTGACGAGGCGCCCGGGCTGCATTTTGCGCTGCTGGCGAAGATCGCCGAACGCAACGGTCTGGGCGTCCTGTCGATGGGAATGAGCGGCGATTACGAGACGGCGATTCGGTTCGGCGCGACCCATGTTCGGGTCGGAACGGCGCTTTTCGGGGAACGAACCCCCGCTTAAGCCCGCTCTATTGCCTGAATCGTCTTGATTTTCCGGCACGCCCTTGGCGATTCACCCAAGCCTCGCCATTGTAACAACCATGCCCACTCCCAAGACGCTGCTGATCATCGACGACGACGACGACCTGCGCGAGGCCTTGGCCGAGCAGCTGGCGCTTCATGAAGAGTTCCGCACGGTCCAGGCCGCGACCGCCACCGAGGGCATCCGCCTCGGTCGTGAGCTGCGCGCTGACCTGATCCTGCTGGACGTCGACCTGCCCGACATGGACGGCCGCGAGGCCTGCCGCCTGTTGCGCAAGGACGGGGTCGCTACCCCAGTGATCATGCTGACGGCTCAGGACTCGGACGCCGACACCGTTCTGGGTCTCGACTCGGGCGCCAACGACTATGTGACCAAGCCCTTCCGGTTTGCTGTCCTGCTGGCCCGCATCCGCGCCCACCTGCGCAGTCACGAGCAGTCCGAGGACGCGGTCTTCGCGATCGGCCCCTATTCCTTCCGTCCCGCTGGCAAGATGCTGGTCGACGACAAGGGCAAGAAAATCCGGCTGACGGAAAAAGAGACCAATATCCTCAAATACCTCTATCGCGCCGGGGCCAAGCCCGTGTCGCGCGAGGAACTGCTGACCGAGGTCTGGGGCTATAACGCCGGGGTCACGACCCACACGCTGGAAACCCACATCTATCGCCTGCGCCAGAAGATCGAGCCCGAGCCCGGCGCGGCGAGACTGCTGCTCACCGACGCTGGCGGGTATCGCCTGCAGCCCTAGAGGGGTGGCGGGTTAAGCTAACGGACGCCGCCTTCGCCCCAGTATGGGTAGTTGAGATAGGCTGACGTCACGGTGCTAGCCGCGTCGAGCACCAGAACCTGTGATCTCAGGTCACGAATGAGGCGCGCTCTCCAGCAGGACTGGCGGTTCGGGCGGGCGGATCGTGAACATCGGCAGGAAGACGTGGACCAGTGGTCCGATGCTTACCGCGTAGAGGATGGTCCCCACGCCGATCGAGCCCCCCAGCGTCCAGCCGACCACGACAACCGCGATCTCGATCGCCGTGCGCACCCATTTCACCGGCCAGCCGGTGAGACGCACGATGCCCGTCATCAGGCCGTCGCGCGGGCCGGGGCCCAAGCCTGCACCGATGTAGGCGCCGCTCGCCACACCAGTCAGCACGATACCAGCGAGCAGAAGACCAGCGCGCAGGATCAAGGGCAGATCGGCCGGTATCCATTGCAGGCCGACATTGGCGATCGTGCCGATGACCAGCACATTGGCCACGGTTCCGATGCCGGGCATCTGGCGAAGCGGTATCCAGAGCAGCAAGACCGCCAGCCCGATCAGATTGACCACCAGCCCGAAGCTGACGCCGAACGGCCCCGCGAAACGCTCGAACACACCCTGATTGAGCACGTCCCAGGGGTCGAGGCCGAGGTCCGCGCGGACGATCAGCGCGATCGAGAAGCCGTAGAGGCCAAGGCCGACAAAGAGCTGGATGAGACGACGGATCATGATGCTGATTTGCGCTGTACTGGCTATGAAAGAAAGAGCCAGTTGCGGTAGTCTGGACTGATGAACTCCCGCCTGATCCGACCCGTTTCACTCGTTCGCCATCTGGGTGCCTGGCGCGCGCCCGGCGCCGGAGCGGCGTGGCGGCAACTGGCCGGAGCGCTGCGTTTGCTGATCCTCGACGGGCGGCTGCCGCTGGAAGCGCGACTGCCGGGAGAGCGCGAACTGGCGCAGGCGTTGGACCTCAGCCGGACCACGGTCTCGTCCGCCTATGGCATGTTGCGCGACGAAGGCTTCCTGACCGGTGGCCGGGGCGAGGCGGTCCGCACCACCTTGCCTTCAGGTCCGCGACCGCGAGCCCCGGGCGAGGCCCGCCCCTTGCCGGCTGCGGATGTCATCGAGATGACCTCCG
>DASVTM010000396.1:0-1721 GCA_036387575.1 Brevundimonas sp. | reverse complement strand
CCAAGAACGACCTCGCCCATCAGCCCGACCTCGACATAGGACCGGCTCTTCGAACGGTAGGGATTGTCATCCAGCGTCTGTGGTCCGGTGTAGTAGATTTCGAGCCCCAGCCTGCCACGGTCGTGTTCCTCCCACATGGCGACCAGGCCAGCCGTGTGGCGCGGGGTCAATGGCACGGCCTGGCGGCCTGTCCCGCTGTCGAGCGGTTCCATCGCGTCCACGAAGACATAGCTTCCGGTGACGGTGAATGGCGCGACGCGATAGCGCAGCAGGGCTTCGGCGCCCCGCGTGCGCGTTACGCCGTCGACGTTGACCAACCGAACGCGCGCCGGACCGTCGTCCGCCAGCCGGATGGCGTCGTCCAGATCGGAGCCGAAGACCGTCAGGTTGGCCTCGATCGGCCCTTGCTTCCATCCGAGATCGAGCGAGGCAGTGCGAGCCGTCTCGGCTTTCAGATCGCCCAAGGGCAAGAGACGAGACAAGCCGTTCGCCTCGATCTCCTCGACGAAAGGCGTCGGGCCGTAAAAGCCTTGCCCCAGCGAAGCGCGAATCGTCCACCGGCCCGGTCGATAGAGAACCGACAGACGCGGGCTGAACTTCGTCCCGTATTGGCTGTGGTCGTCAAGCCTTGCGCTTCCGGCCAAGGTCAGATCGTCGGTCAGGTCATGCTCAACCTGGGCGAAGACGCCGGGGACGGTGAAGGCGTAGTCGAAGCCCGGGAAGGCCTCGGACCGGTAGCCGTCCCGTTGCACCGCGACGCCAGCCAGCCATGTCGTCGGACCGTTTCCTGACCCCAGCGCGGCCTCGATGAAACTGGTGTCGTGGCGGTCGGTCTCGAACACGTCTCCGAACTGGTGGTCGTGATCCTGTGTCATGACCGAGGCTCGCAGGTGCGCCGTGAGCCCGCCCCCGACAGGGGTGGAGGCGACCAGGCCGGCGTCGAGGCGGTTGGTGTCCTGCGCCTGAACAAACGGGCGGCCGTCGGGGACGGTGCGCCCCGGCTCAGTGCCTCCGACGCGATCTTCGATCATGGCTCCGACCGTTGCGAAGACAGTCGCTCCGTTCTCTCCGTCCCAGAACAGACGCGGCCTGACCGTCCACCGCTCATAGGCGGCGATGTCACTCCAGCCATCGCTGTCCAGGTCTTGTCGCGACTGGCGATGATAGCCGCCGATGATCGAACCGCTCCAGGCATCGTTGAACGGTGTGGCTGCGTAGGCGGTCAGGTCCTGACCGTCACGGCTGGTCAGGTTGATCAGGAGGTCGCCCTCTGCTTCGTCGCCCGGTTGGCGCGAAACCAGATTGATGACACCGCCCAATGCCGACGCGCCATACAGGGCCGAAGCTGCCCCCTTGATAACCTCGACCCGCCCAAGGTCCATCGGAGGGATTTGCAGCACCCCCAATGAAGACGCCTGTCCTCCGTAGAGCGGCAAGCCGTCCGCGAGCAGTTGGGTGTAGCGCCCCCTCATCCCCTGAAGGCGGATGTTCGCTGCGCCAAGCGCGGGTGAGGTGATCTGCACGCGCACACCGCCCGTCTCGTTCAGCAACATGGCGATGTTGCCGGGCGACATCAGCGCCTTCTCCTCGATTTCCTCGCGATTGATGACCTCGACGCGAATGGGTTCGTTCTGGATGCGGCGGCCTGATCGGGTGGCCTGAACCACTACCTCATCGACTTCCGCCGCCTCTTCCTCGTGCTGATCGGCTTGCTGCGCGAG
>DASVTM010000395.1:0-5885 GCA_036387575.1 Brevundimonas sp. | reverse complement strand
GCGCGACGCCGGGCAGGGGTTTGGTCGCCGAGCCGGGCTTGAGGTCGGTGGCGCCGGGCAGGGGGGAGACCATGATGCCGCCGGTCTCGGTCTGCCACCAGGTGTCCACGATCGGCAGGCGACTGTCGCCGACGACCTCATGATACCAGCGCCAGGCCTCGGGGTTGATCGGCTCACCGACGCTGCCGAGCAGGCGCAAGGACTTGCGGCTCGAGGCCTTCACCGGCGCATCGCCGTCGCGCATCAACGCTCTTAGTGCAGTAGGCGCGGTGTAGAAGATTTCGACCTTGTGCTTGTCGACCACCTGCCAGAAGCGGCCGTTGTCGGGATAGTTGGGCACGCCCTCGAACATCAGGGTCGTCGCGGCATTGGCGAGCGCGCCATAGACGACGTAGCTGTGGCCCGTGACCCAGCCGACGTCGGCGGTGCACCAGAACACCTCGCCGGGGCGGTAGTCGAACACCAGTTCGTGCGTCCATGACGCCCAGAACAGATAGCCGCCCGTGGTGTGCATCACCCCCTTGGGCTTACCGGTCGAGCCCGAGGTGTAGAGGATGAACAGCGGATCCTCGGCGTTCATTGGCTCGCACGGGCAGTCGTCGGCGACGGTCTTTACCGCATCCTCGAAGCGGACGTCGCGGCCCTCGACCAGCGGCACGTCGGCGCCGGTGTGGGCGATGACCAGCACCTTGGCGACCGAAACCTTGGTGAGAGCCTCGTCGACATTGGCCTTGAGCGGGATGCGTTTGCCGGCGCGCAGGCCCTCGTCGGCGGTGATGACGATGTTGGAGCCGCAGTCCTCGATCCGCCCGGCGATGCTGTCGGGCGAGAAGCCGCCGAAGACCACCGAATGCACCGCGCCGATGCGGGCGCAGGCCAGCATGGCGACGGCGGCGGCGGGGCACATCGGCAGATAGATGGTGACGCGGTCGCCCTTCCGGACACCGAGATCTTTCAGCACATTGGCCATGCGGCAGACCCGAAGGTGCAGCTCGGCATAGGTGATGGCGCCCGACACCGAGGGATCGTCGCCCTCGAACAGGATCGCCGTCTGGTCGCCGCGCTCGGCCAGATGCCGGTCGACGCAGTTGTACGCGACGTTCAGCACCCCGTCGGCGAACCAGCGGATGCGGAAGTCGTCCTTGTGGAAGCTGACGTCCTTGATGATCGTCGGCGGCGTGATCCAGTCCAGACGTTTCGCCGCCTCGGCCCAGAAGGCGTCCGGCGTCTCGCGCGCAGCGATGCAGGCAGCCTCATAGGCGGGCGCGTCCATGTGGGCGCGCGCCGCCCGGTCGGCGGGGACGGGATAGAGTTCCGGATCGCTCAAACGCTTTTACCCTTCAGGCTCAGAAACCGTATTTGGCGAAGACCTGCAGACGGGTCAGCTCGCCCGAGACGCCCGATTCCAGCTCACGCTCACCGAACATCAACTCGGCGCCCAGGTCCAGCGCGGGCAGGGGCGTCCAGATCAGGTTGCCCCGAATACTCTGGGCCGATTTGTTGGTGGCGACGCCGATCAGCGACAGGTCGTTGTCCACATTCTGGGCCGAATAGGTCAGGTTCGAGCGCCATTGGGGCGACCAGACGTGGCGATAGCTGGCGAAGCCGGCGATCAGGCCGATGGCCTCCAGCTCGCCCGAGGCGTCCAGCACGGCGTCGTTGGCGAAGTTCAGACCGACATAGCGGCCGATGCCCTCGCCGCCGGACAGCATGACGCGCAGGTCGTCCTTGGCCCCGACCTTGATCTTGGCGGCGGCGGACAGACCCCAGCCCATCGTCGAGGAGTCGATCGCGCCCACGCCGGTGGTTTCATAGGCCAGCTGGCGCACGATGCCGGACAGCGAGGCCTCGCCCCACGGCCGGGCGAGCACATAGCGGGCGGTGACGTCGGGCAGGCTGTTGTCGTCGGCGATGATGCGGGTCGCGCCGAGGAAGGGGGTGACGGTCGTCTCCGGGTTCTCGACCGAGATCGAGAGCGGGCCGCGCGTATAGCGGACCTGGACCTGACGCGCGAACACGGTGCCCTCCGAGGCCCCGATATAGTCGGCGGTGTCTGGCAGGACGGCGATGTTCTGGAAATTGGTCCATTCCTGACCGAACAGCCAGTTGTCGACGGTGACGAAGGCGCGGCGCAGGGCGAGGTTGGACGGGCTGGTGGTGCGCTGGTCGCCCGTGCCGGGCAAGACCTGGAAGTCCATCTCCACACGGGTGCCGACCTTGTGGCCTCCCAGAAGACCTTCGGTGGTCAGCCAGAACCGGGTCTGACGGGCGTTGAAGTCGGTCGCCGTGCTCTCGTCGCCGGCCCCGACGGGGACCGATCCCGGAAGGTAGAAGTCGCGCAGCAGGTCGCCGTTGGCCGGATCGCCGCCGTCATAATTGGAGGCGATGAAGTCGGCCTTCACAAAGCCGCCGATCTTGAGGGTGTTGTTGCCGATGCGGAAGCCGTCGGCCGGGGCGGACACGGGGATGGGGGCGGGCGGGGCCGCGACGCGCTGGTCGATGCGGATGATGTCCTGAGCCTGCGCCGTCTGCTGGGTGCGCGAGGCCACGATCTCGGACTTGAGGTCGTTCAGCTGGGCCTCCAGCAGGGCGATGCGGGCCTCCAGCGCGGTGGTGTCCTGGGCCTGTGCGACGGCCAGGCCGGGCGCGGTGAACAGGGCGACGGCGGCGGCGCCGGCCATCAGGGTTCGTCTGATCATGGTGTCCTCCCGGGGTCCATCTGGTGCAGACCTGCGCTTACCTTTCGACACGGACCGCATGCGGGACCATTAGCCGTTGGTCTAGTTTCGACTAAAGTCGGGGGGTGTCAGACTGGCGCATCGCGCGCGCCGTCAGGGCTCGGCCCGGGGAGGACCGCCATGGACCGCATCGTCATCGCCGACGACCATCCGATGTTCCGCGCCGCACTGGCGACCGCCGTGGCGCGGGCGGCGCCCGGCGCGGTCATCGAGGAGACCGCCAGTCTGGCCGGCGCTCGCCAGGCTCTGGAGGCGGGAGCGGCGGATCTGGTCCTGCTCGATCTCAAACTGTCGGACAGCGAAGGTTTCGCGGGACTGGCCGGCATCCGGGCCGACTATCCGGCGGTGGCGGTGGCGGTGGTCTCGGCCACCGAGGACGACGCGACCATCCGGCGCGCGCTGGCGTTCGGCGCGGCGGGCTTCATTCCCAAGTCGGCGGCTCTGGCCCAGATGGTCGAAGCGCTCGAGGCCATTCTGGCCGGCGACGTCTGGGCTCCGGCGATCCCGCAGACCGCCCCTGCGGACTCGTTCGAGGCGCGTATCGTAAGCCTGACGCCGTCTCAGTTGAAGATCCTGATCGGCCTGCAGCAGGGGCGGCTGAACAAGCAGATCGCCTTCGACCTCGGGGTGACCGAGGCGACGATCAAGGCGCACCTGACGGTGGTGTTCAGAAAGCTCGGGGTCCAGAACCGGACCCAGGCGGTGATCGCCGCCCAGGCGCTGGGTCCCGAGGCCTGATCCCGAGACCTGATCCCGGCGTCAGGTGCGGCCGGGACTGGAGAGGAAAGCCTTCAAGGTCGCAGGTTTGACCGGCTTCGGCAAAAGCACGGCGCCCACGGCGGCGGCGCGGGCGGGCAAGGTTTCGTCGGTGTCGGCGCTGATCAGGGCCAGATGGCCCACGCCGCGCGCCCTGAGGGCCTCGATGACGAAACAACCGTCAGGACCCGCTCCCAGATGCAGATCGACCAGGGCGGCGTCGAACGGGCCGGTCACCGCAAGGGCGGAGGCTGCGTCGGGGGCGGTGACCACCGTCATGCCCCAGCGGGTGAGGAGGGCGCCTAACGCCTCCAGAATGATCGGCTCATTGTCGACGCACAGAACCCGCAAGCCGGCGAGGGCGCTCCGGCTGGCCCCTGATGAGGGCATTTGCGCGAGGGACGCCCCGGTGCGCGGCGCCGTCACCGAAAACACCGAACCCCGGCCGGGCGAGGAGCGGAGGGTCAGGGGATGATCCAGCAGACTGGCGACCTTGCGAACGATGGCGAGGCCCAGACCGACACCGGGCTCGTCGCCGCCCTGGTTGGGCAGGCGGGTGAACTCGGTGAAGATCGCCTCGTGCTGGTCGGGGGCGATGCCTCGGCCGGTGTCGAACACCTCGATGCGGATCACGCCTTCGACCCTTCGCGCCCCGACGAGGACACGGCCGCTGTCTGTGTACCGGATGGCGTTGCCGACCAGATTTTGCAGCAGAGAGCGCAGCAGGTCGCGGTCAGACAGGACCCATTGACCGCAGGGAACGATGGTCAGGCGCAGGCCTTTCTCGCGCGCAATGAGGGTGAACTCGCGACGGAGATCGCCGAATAGTGTCTCCACCGAGAGGGCCGTCACCGCAGGGCGCACGCCCCCGGCCTCGAGCCGCGAGAGGTTCAGCAGCGCCTTGAGCAGGCCGTGCGCCGACTCGATCGAACGGTCGGCGTTCTCCACCAGCTTGCGCGTTTCGGGGTCTTGCGAGCCGGGGCCTTCCTTGAGCGCGCCGATGAACAGGCGGGCGGCGTGCAGGGGTTGCAGCAGGTCGTGGCTGGCGGCGGCGAGGAAGCGGGTCTTGGAGGCTGTGGCGTCTTCGGCCACCTGTTTGGCCTCGACCAGCCGCTCGGTGCGGTCGGCCACGCGCGCCTCGAGCTGTTCGTTGGCCTCTTCGAGCGCCTGCGCGGCGCGGCGCAGTTCGGTGATGTCGGTATAAGAGGTGACATAGCCGCCGCCGGACATCGGGGCGCCGGTGGACTTCAGGATCCGGCCGCCGGGCTGAGCGCGTTCGTGATCGTGGGGGCTGCGACGGCGAAGGGCGTCCAGACGGCGTTCGATCCACGCCTCCATATCCTCAGGCTCGACCTCCCCCCTCTCGGCGTTCAGGCGATAGACGGCGGCGACCGGCTGACCCACATGGACGAAGCCGGACGGCAGATCGAACAGCTCGATATATCGCGCATTCCAGGCGATCAGGCGCAGGTCCTCGTCGACCACGCTGACGCCTTGGTCGATGTTGTCGAGCGTGGTTTGAAGCAGTTCGCGATTGAACTGGACTGCCTGTGAGGCCTCGTCGAGCATGCGCACCACGTCCTCAGGCGCGCGGCCACCACCGGCGAGGGCCGCCGAGATGACCCGTCGGGCAGACGAGGCGCCGACGGCCCCGGCCAGCATCCGTTCGGCGGCGCGGGCCAGCCCGGCATCGGCGGGATCGTTGTCTTTCAAGGACTGGTTCGCCTCTCGCCCGAAGGCCGCGAAGGCGCGCTCGGCCCCGGCATCACCGACGAAGCGGGAGACGAGGGTCTTCAGATCGCCGACCGACGCGCCCGAGGGAGCCGTGCTTTGCTCGCGCCAGTCCGGGCTCAGGCGATCGACGAAGGCGCGCGCCTGGACGCGGTCGATCAAACGGGGGCGAACCGACTTCGAAATGAGAACGTAACAGAGCGTATTCGCGCTAAGGCTGAGGAAGACGCCGAGCGGCAACGGGTCGTCGAGAGCGAAAAGCTGCAACCTCGGCCAGCCCAGCGTCGTGCCGATCTGGGGCAAGGCAAGCAGCACCAGCCACAGGCCCGAGCCGACCAGAATCCCGGCGATGGCGCCCCGTGCATGGCCTCCGCGCCACAGCACAGCGCCGAACAGGGCCGGGGCCAGCTGGGCGAGGGCGGCGAAGGAGGTCAGGCCGATCGAGGCGAGGCCGACGGAACGGTCGATGACCTGAAAATAAAGCCACGCCAGGAACAGGATGCCGCAAATCACGACCCGGCGGACCTGCAGGATCGCGCCGGCCATGTCCGACGCATCCTCGCGAGCCCGCCAGCGATCCCGAGCCACCAGCGGCAGGATCAGGCTGTTGGAGGCCATGGAGGACAGGGCGACCGTCTCGACGATGACCATGGCCGTGGC
>DASVTM010000394.1:0-4388 GCA_036387575.1 Brevundimonas sp. | reverse complement strand
GGATCGAGGCCCTGCAGCGTGGACATGAGACTGGACTGGCGCGTCTGGAACGTACGTTGCGTGAGCCACGCCGTGCCATCGATGTGTTTTCCAGCCTGTTCGCACGGCCAATCGGGGTCGAGGTATTCGGCATGGCCACAGGTGAGAGCGTGGCGCACCTGAATTATCTCGAACGACAGGGCCGGGCGCGTCGCGAGCGGGATGCAAACGGCGTCGACTGGTGGTCGGCGACACATATCAAAGACGAGACCGGCGACAGCGCCGAAGAGGAAACGACCGCATGAGCGAACCCATCCGTACCGAATTCGCCGATGGCGTGCTGACCGTCACCCTCGCGCGCGCCGAGAAGAAGAACGCCATCACCCAGGCGATGTACTCGGTGCTGGCCGAGGCGACGCGCCGCGCTCAGGACGACGCCGCAGTGCGCGTGTTGATGTTCAAGGCGGAGGGCGACAGCTTCTCCGCCGGCAACGACATCGCCGACTTCATCGCCATCGGCTCCAGCGGCGGCGGACAGGTCGTCGATGCGCCGGTGTTCCAGTTCCTCCGTAGTCTGGCCGATCTGGACAATCCTGCAGTGGCGGCAGTGCGGGGCCGGGCGGTCGGCATCGGCCTGACCCTGCTGCTGCATTGCGATCTGGTCGTGGTCGCCGAGGATGCGCTGCTGTCTACGCCGTTCGTCAATCTGGCGCTGGCGCCCGAGGCCGCGTCGTCGCTGCTGTTGCCAATGGTCATCGGCCATCAGCGGGCGTTTGAAATGTTCGCTCTCGGCGAGCCGATCGATGGCCGGACTGCCCTGGCCTGGGGCTTGGCCAATCGCGCCGTTCCGTCTGCGGAGGTAGACACGGTTGCGGAAGGTCTGGCTGCGAAACTGGCTGTGCGGGCGCCCAACTCCATTCGCAAGACCAAGCGTCTGATGCGGGACGCCGAGCAGCTTTGGGCGCTGATGCAGCGCGAGGGCGAGGCGTTCGGATCGCAGTTGTCCAGTCCCGAGGCGATGGAGGCCTTCATGGCTTTCAGCCAGAAGCGCGCGCCGGATTTCTCGAAACCCGGTTGAACCCGTCACACTAAGGGCCTAGGTGCGCGCGCCATGACCGCCGCCGCCCTCGTTCCTGTCCGACTGGCCATTACGCCGGAACTTCCGTCTGATCGCGGTGCGGTCGAGGCCCTGGTTCTGGCCGCCTTTGGTCCCGGTCGTTATGCAAAGACCGCTGAGCGGATCCGCGAGCATGCCCGCATGACCGCTGGTCTGGTGGCACGCGATGGCGATCGGATCGTAGGCTCGGTGCATCTGTGGGCCATCACCGTCGGCGAGGTCCCGGCTGTCTTTCTCGGTCCGATCACAGTGGCTGCCGATCATCGCAAGGGCGGTCTGGGCGCTGATCTGGTCGCGGCCTGCGTGGAGGTGGCGCAACAGGACGAAGTGGGCGGCGTGTTGCTGGTCGGCGATGCTGCCTATTTCGAGCGCTTCGGCTTCGTGGCTGCCCCGGACGCCCGAATGCCCGGCCCCGTAGATACTCGCCGGGTCCTCTGGTTGCCGATCACGGCGCCGGCTCCGTCGGGGCCGGTGCGCCCCGTTTCCTGATTTGCGATGAGGCTCCGGCGTGCCTAAGTCGGGGCATGACGGATCAACCGACAGGCCCCCATTCCACAGGATTGGCAGCGATCACCGCCGCCGCGAAACAGGCCCCAGGGCGCGGCCTGCCTCCCGTGCATCTCTGGCATCCTGAGCATTGCGGCGACATCGACATCGTGGTCCGCGACGACGGAACCTGGATGCATGAAGGTTCGCCCATCGGCCGCAAGGAATTGGTGAGGCTGTTCTCCACGGTGTTGCGGCTCGATCCAGACGGCTATCATCTGGTCACACCCGTCGAAAAGCTGAAGATCCGGGTCGAAGACCTGCCGTTCCGTGCGGTGGTCATGGAACAGCGCAATGATGCGCTGGTCTTCACAACCGATGTCGGAGACGAGGTCGTTGCTGACGCCGAACATCCAATCGCGGTCGACACTGATCCAGCGACCGGCGAGCCCGCGCCTCGCATACTGGTTCGCGGGGGTCTGGAAGCCCGCATCGCTCGCACGGTCTTCTACGATCTCGTCGAGATGGCTGAAGTCGTTGACGGGCGCCTTACGGTGACTTCAGCGGGACAACGCTTTCCGTTGGGACCTGTCGGGGCGGGGGTGGAATGAGCCTGTCGACCCTGAAGGCGCGGCTGGTCGAACGCCTGCACTCCCCCGACAGCTGGCGCCCTGACGCCGACGCGGCCAACTCCGACTTCGATCTCAATCCGGGAGCCACGCCGGGCCGGATGCCTTTGCGTCCTGCGGCTGTCCTGGTCCCGGTCATCGCCCATGCCGCCGGCGCCACGGTCCTGCTGACGCGCCGGGCCGACACCTTGACCAGCCACAGCGGTCAGATCGCCTTCCCCGGCGGTCGTCATGACCCGGGCGAGACAGCGGTCCAGACAGCATTGCGCGAGGCAAACGAGGAAGTTGGGCTGGATCCGGCCGTCGTCGAGGTGCTGGGGATCATGCCCGCTTATCGCACCGGCACCGGGTTTCTGATCACGCCGGTGGTCGGCTGGATCGCTGAAGCGCCTTCGGTGAAGGCCCAGCCGGGCGAGGTCGCGGACATGTTCGAGGTTCCCTGGGACTTCCTGATGAATGTCGCCAATCACCGGCGCGACCATCTGGATCCGCCCGCCGGACCGCGCCGCTGGTTCTGGGCCATGCCGTTCGAGGAACGCTACATCTGGGGCGTCACTGCGGGCATGATCCGCGCGCTCCACGACCGGCTCTATGACGCGGAGCCCAATCCCGAGGCCGCCACTGCCGAGGACGCAGCATGACGGCATCGGTGGCTGACGAACCCTGGCTGAAGAGTCCGGCGACACGCGCGGTGCTTACGGCTTTGCAAGCTGAGGGCGGACCGGATTGCGTGCGCTTCGTCGGGGGCTGTGTTCGCAATACCCTGATGGGGCAGAAGGTCGACGATTTAGATCTGGCCACTCGACTGTTGCCCGAGGTCGCCATGGGGGCGCTGAAGAAGGCGGGGCTGAAGGTCGTGCCTACGGGACTGGCCCACGGCACGATTACGGCCGTATCCAGCGGGCGACCTTATGAGATCACCACTCTGCGGCGCGATGTCGAAACGGACGGGCGCAAGGCCGTGGTCGCCTTCACTGACGACTGGGCTGAGGACGCCGGGCGTCGCGACTTTCGCCTTAACGCGCTCTACGCGGACGCGGAAGGGCAGGTATTCGATCCGACCGGCCATGGCGTGAATGACGCTCGCGAGGGCCAGATCGTCTTCGTCGGCGACCCTGAGAGGCGCATCCGTGAGGACTATCTTCGCATCCTGCGCTTTTTCCGTTTCTTCGCCTGGTACGGGCGAGGGGAGCCCGATGCGGCGGGACTGAAGGCTTGTGCCGATCTGTCCGAGGGTCTGGTCCGCCTCTCCGCCGAGCGAGTGTCGAAAGAGCTGCTCAAGCTGCTGGCAGCGCGTGATCCTCGCCCAACCGTCCAGGCCATGGCGAGCGCCGGGGTTCTCCATGCGATCTTGCCGGAAGCGGGGCCGCTCGCGGTTTTCGAAACCATGGTCGATCTCTCGCCCGATCCTGTGTTGCGACTTTCGGCCCTCTTGTCGCCAGAGATGGCGCAAGTGGAGAAGGCAGCGCGCCGGTTGCGTCTTGCCAATGCCTCGCGAGACCGGCTGATCGCAGCAGTCGGAGGTGAGATCGATACAACGATGGACGATCGCGCCGCCCGCGCCTTGATCTACCGCCTTGGCCGTCCAACCTTCATCGATCGTGTCATAAGGGCGCAGGCCCGGAGCGGTGGCCCGGGGCAGGGAAGCAACCTGATCGCGCTGGCCGAGGCCTGGCCGATCCCACGCCTGCCCGTCGGCGGACGTCAGGTCGCTGCGGCGGGCCTGTCGGCGGGTCCGATGACAGGTCGTGTTCTGACCGCGTTCGAGGACAGCTGGATCGCCGACGACTTTCCCGATCATGGCCATGCGGGTCGCCTGGAGGCGCTGGTGGAGACTCTCCAAGCGTAGACCAGGCGGCCTGATGTCCAGCTACAATCGAACAAGGTGGATGCGCGCTTGCGTTTCAGGTGAACGCGGGGCGTGATGAAACGTGCATGTCCCGCTGCGGAGGGGAAAAGATGGCCAAGCGGACGATCTCAGATATCGAGAAGATCTGGTCCAATGTCGAGGGCGTCAAGAAACTGTCTGACCGGGCTGTCGGGATCGGGCCCTTCGGTATTGGTCTGGATGGTCTGCTGGCTTTCGTCCCTGGTGTGGGTCTGGCCTACACCGTCGGGGCCGCCGGTTGGCTGTTGATGCAGGCAGCCCGTGCAAAGGCTTCCCCATCCACGCTGGC